>DATMUX010000033.1:0-5463 GCA_035563695.1 Acidimicrobiia bacterium | reverse complement strand
GGGGCGTGCGGAGGTGGAGGCAAGAAGGCCGCGCCCCCCACGACCACGACGACGACCGCGCCGGTAACGACCACGACCACGACGGTTGCGACCGCGCCCACGACGGCGACCGCGAGCGCGGGCACCACGACGACGCTCGTGACGCCGACGGTCTCGCTCCCGTGCCAGCCGCTCCCGGTGCCGGCGACCCCGGTGGCCAGCCCCGCCGCATCGGCGACCGCGTTGCTGACGAACGTGCGCGAGACCGGCGACCGCTGTGTCGACCACGTCGTGTTCGACTTCACGGGCAAGACGGCCGGCCCGCCCGGCTACGTGCTCACCTACACGACGTCACCGGTCACCGCCGACGCGTCGGGCGCACAGGTGAACGTCGCCGGCAATGCCGTCGTGCTCGTGAAGATCCAGCCGGGCTCCACCTTCGACTTCGAGGCCGGGCGGCCGACCTACACGGGCCCGAAGCGCATCGCCGTCACCGGCGCGAACCACGTGCGCGAGCTGGTACAGACCGGCGACTTCGAGGGCGTGCTCACGTGGGCGATCGGCCTCGACACCAAGCGGCCGTTCAGCGTGCAGGCCACGGCCACCCCGAAGCAACTGGTCGTCACGATCTCCTGAGCCGGCTCGCCGGGCCGGCGCTCACCGGCAGTCGAGCACGACCTTGCCGAACGTCGTGTCGGTCGCGAGCAGCTCGTAGGCCTCGGGTGCACGATCGAGCGGCACGATCGCGTCGATCACGGGCGCGATCTTCTCGCCGGCGAGCAGCGGCACGACGTCGCGCGTGAACGCGTCGGTCGCCGCGGCCTTCTCGTCGAGGTCGCGGCTGCGCAACACCGTGCCGATGATCGTCAACCGCTTCGCGACGATTATGCCGATCGGAAGCGTGGCGTATGCGCCCGCGACCATGCCGATGCACACCACGCGACCCCGGAGCGCCGCGGCGTTCACGTCGGCGATCACGTAGTCGCCGCACACGAGATCGAGCGTCACGTCGGCGCCGCCGCCGGTCACCTCGACGATCTTCCCCGCGAGCGCGTCGACGTCGAGCGTCCCCTGCGCAGTGCGCGGCGGCTCGATCGCCGCGTCGAGGCCCAGCTGCTCGCAGCGCGCGAGCTTGCTCGGGGTGCGCGCCGTCCCCGCGACGCGCACCCCGGACGCCTTGCCGAGCTGCAACGCGGCGGTGCCGACACCCGATCCGACGGCGTGCACGAGTAGCCACTCGCCGGGTCGCGCGTGCGCTTGCGTCACCATCGCGTCGTGCGCGGTGATGTACGCCTCCGGCACGCCGCCCATCGCGACGAGATCGAGGCCGTCGGGCACGATCGCGCAGTGCGCGGCCGCGACGGTGACGTACTCGGCCTGGGCGCCGCCGGCGACGATGCCGAACACGCGCGTGCCCGCGGCCGGCTCGTCGATCCCCGGGCCGAGCGCTTCGACGACCCCGGCGAACTCCAGGCCGGGAACGTCGGGGGGCGCCCCCGCCGGGGCCGGGTAGCGTCCGGCGCGCTGCAGGAGGTCGGCGCGGTTCAGGCCGGCGCCCGCCACCCGGACCAGCACCTCGCCCGCCCCGGGCTCCGGAACGGGCCGCTCGGCCGGCTCCAGGCGGCCCTCCGCGATCGTGAGCGCGAGCACGAGGCCGGACCCTAGCGGGGTGGGAGGTGCCCGGCCGGGGCGTGGGACCGGCTGGTCCGGGGCCCTCCGTGGGGCGGGTACCTTCGAGGGATGGCCGCGGGGCTCGTGATCATGGACGACGACGGGAACGAGGTCGAGCTCGACGCGCGCGAGGCCGAGTGTCTGTTCGCGATCACGAACCGGCTCGACGCGGCGACGGTGTCGGCGTGCCCGGATTGCCGGTGTCGCATCGTTGCCGCCGTCGCGCTGGTCGATCTCCTCGACGAGGCGCCGCCGCACCCGCGCAGCGGTGAGCTGGTCGAGCTCGCCGACGAAGCTCCGACCTTGCACCTCTACGTCATCGACGCGGCCACGAGCTGTGAGCACGACGACTGGCTCGATCCGCTGTTCGACGAGTGGATCGACGTCATCGACGCGGCCGGGCCGCGCGCGCGCAGCTGACGTTGCTGCGCCCCGCAGCGTCGCGCGCGCGGGTAGTTCGTCAGATCCACGTCTCGAACGCGCGGTACGCGTCCGCAACGTCGTCCATGAAGGTCTGCGCGTCGACGATCGCCGCCGGGTCGATATTGAAGCCCAGGTGCACATCGTCGCAGTAGCTCATCATCGTGACGTTCAGCGCGCTGCCGATGCGCGGGCCGAACGGGAAGCTCGCGATGATGCGCGTGCCCGCGAGGTAGAGCGGGATCCGGCTGCCGCGCAGGTTCGACGCGGCGAAGTCGATGGTGCGCGCCTGCGCGCGCGTCAGTGCGACGAGCACGGGAGACGGCAGCCCGGCAACCAGACCGAACAGACCCTCCGCGGCGCCGACTGCCGATTCCTGCTTGGTGTCGGCCAGTCGCGCGTGCACCGCCGAGAACAACGCCGCGATGTCGTGCGCCGGCTGGATCGGGATCAGCACCCGCGTCGGAACCACACGGTTGCTGGCAGTGTCGGCGCGCCCGCGCGTGCTGATCGGGATCGCGACGCGGAGCTCGTCGACGGTGCTGCCGAGGCGCTCGTGATACCGCCCCATCGCGCTCGCCAGGCCCGTGACGAACGCATCGTTGACGCTGCCGCCGAGGTGGGACGCGAGCTTGCGCAGCGTGGCCAGGGGCACGGAATGCGTCGCGAAGCGCCGGCGCAGCGAGCGCCCGCCGATCTCGTCGGAACGGGCGGTCTCGGTCACGAGGAGCTGGCGTTGGAGTGAAGCCGCGAGGCGCGCGGCATCGCCGGCGCGCCCGGGGACCTCGGCCGGGTGGGTGACGATGTGACCGGCCGTGCCGATACCGGCGCGGACGGCGCCGATGCCGCGGGTCGTGGCGTCGACCAGCGCGGCGCGCCTCGCGGTCGGCGTTGTGGCGGCGCCCTCGGCCGCGTTCTCCTCGGGCGCCCGGAGATCGGTCGGCTCGGAGGCCGGGGACGGCGCAGGGGGATGCCGTTCGGCGTCGACCAACGCGAGCGACAGGCGCATGGCGCCGACACCGTCGGTGATCGTGTGGTGCAGCTTCTGCAGGAGCGCGGCCCGGCCGCCGGCGAGCCCGACGATCACGATGAACTCGAAGAGGGGGCGGGTGCGGTCGAGCGGTTGTTCGGCGAGCGCGCCGCAGAGCTCGAGCAGGGCACGGTCGTCACCGGGCGACGGCACCGCGACGACGCGCATGTGGGCCGAGAGATCGAGGGCGGGATCGTCGGCGAACTCCGGCGGCATCAGCGGGACGGGCGCCCCGACGACGCGCTGGCGCAGCCGCGGGATCGCCGACAGCGCCCGTTCCAGTGTGACGCGGAGCCGGTCGTCGTCGGGGCAGTCGTCGAGGATCGTGAGGTTGCAGAAATCGGAGCGGAGCGCCGGATCCTTCTCGACCGCCCACATGATCGCCTCGGCTCCCGACATACGCATCGCGACAACATAGATGGCGCGGAGTGGACGGCGCCGGGGACGCAGCGTCGCTACGGTCCGCGTTCGCTACGCGGTCACGTTCACCGCGGGACGGACGTGTGCTTGAACTCGTTGAGGTCGGGCCAGGCGAACAGGTCGAGGACCCGGTCGATGTCGGCCGGCTGCTTGCGGGTCATCAACCGCACGAACACCGCCTGATCATCGGTCACGAAGGTCGGCACGCCGAACATCGCGTGGCGCTTCACGGATTCGGTGTGCTCCTGGGCGAGCACCTCGAGCGGGCGGCCAGTCGCGATCTCGGCGGCGACCGCGTCGGCATCGAGGCCGACCGAGGCCGCGACGTCGCGCAGGACGTCCTCCTTGGCGATCTTGCGGGCCTCGTCGTGGCGGGCCGCGAACGCCGCCGCGTGCCAGTCGAGGAATCGCTCGGGGAACCGGTCGCGCACGGCGATGCCCCACAGCAGCGCGCTGACTCCCGTGCCCCACCCCGAGGGGTCGCGCTCCCACACGGGCGGATCACCCTCTTCGACGTGCACCTGATCGAGGGAGAACGCAACGAACGTCACGTCCCAGTCGCGGCCGTCGCGAAGACCGGCGATCACCGATTCATGGGCGTTGCGCGCGAACGGGCAGCGGTAGTCGAAGCTGATGGCGAACTGACGGGCCACGGGACCTCCCTTGCGGGCAGGGTGGAGCGAGCGCTCTTCGGCGCAACCCGACCAGCATGGTCGTCATTCCCGCCATCTGACCAATGGGCGCAACGCGGCGCCGAGGACGAGGCCGAACACGGCACCCGCGACGACGTCGGAAGCGTGGTGCAGCCGCACGTACACCCGGGTGCCGGCGACCGCGGCCGCCGCGGCGTAGAGGGCGGGACCTCCCGACAGCAGCGTCGCCGCGCAGAACGCGGCGGTGGCGTGCCCGGACGGAAACGAGCTCGTGACGGGCCGGCGGAGGCCGTAGGAGAAGTCGAGCTCGCCGTACTCGACGGGCCGGACGCGGCGGAACAGCGACTTGACGGCGCCGTTCGTGATCGCCGACTCGATGCCCATCGCCACCGAGAACCGCACGAACCCCTGGAGGTCACCGCCCGGGGTGAGCGCCCGCACCACGCCGATGGCGTGCCACAGCAGGCTGTGATCGGCCGCGCTCGACAGCGGATACACGATCCGGTCGAGGGCCGGGCTGCGCACGCGGTCGCACGCCCGATCGGCCGCGTCGTCGAACGCGGTGATGCGCTCGCGCCAGCTCACACGAACACGAGGGGCAGCGGTGGCCGGCCCTCGCGCTCGGCTTGGCGTTCGAGCAGCGTCGGCTTCGCCAAGTCGGGGCGCCCGCCGTATTCCGGGCAGAACTCCCGGAACGAGCAGAACGTGCACAAGGCCGACGCTCGGGGCCGGAAGTCGTCGCGGGCGCAGGCCTGCCGCACGGCGCGCATCACCGCGTTCGTCTTCACCTCGACGCCGCGCAGGCTCTGGTCGGACGGCGCGGTGACGATCCGCTCGGGCTTCGACAGGTACAGCAACTGGACGCGTGCCGGCCGCCGGCCGAACATCCGCTCGCAGAGCATCGAGTAGACGTGCACTCCGGCCAGACTCTTGTGCTCCCACCCTTCGCTCGGCGCGCTCCCGGTCTTGTAGTCGGTGACGACGAGATCACCCTGCGCGTCGAGCTCGAGCCGGTCGATGATGCCGCGTATCTGCACGCCTTCGGACGTCTGCGCGGTGACGCGCAGCTCGACGCCGAGCACGGTGACCTCGCGCGGGTCCTCGATCTCGAAGTAGCGCCGCACCAGCACCGCGGCGTCGTCGTGGAACTTCGCCAGCTCGTCGTCCGACAGGTCGAGCCCGCTGAACTCGGGGTGCTCGGCGAGCTCGGCGGTGGCGCGGCCGAGGTCGGTCAGCGCCGCATCGAGGGTGCGCTCGGCCGGCGGGCGCCACATGAGGTGCTGCAGTGCG
>DATMUX010000032.1:0-6644 GCA_035563695.1 Acidimicrobiia bacterium | reverse complement strand
GCGACGCACGAGGTGCGGGGCATCGTCGTCCCTCCGGGCGTCGACGCGCAACGCTTCCGGCCCCTGGGCGACGACGAGCGAGCCGCGGCGCGCACGCGCTTCGCCGTCGACGACGACCGCATGCTCGTCGCCGGCTTGTCGCGCCTCGTGCCCCGCAAGGGGTTCGACGTGGTCATCGATGCCGTGCGCGCGCTCCCCGGCGTGCAGCTCGTGATCGCGGGGGCGGGTCGCGACCGGGCCCGTCTCGCCAAGCGGGCGCGCGGCGCGCCGAACATTCGCTTCGCGGGCCGTGTCCCCGACGCCGACGTTCCCGCGCTGTACGGCTGCGCCGACGTCTTCGCGATGTGCTGCCGCGATCGGTGGGGCGGGCTCGAGGCCGAGGGTTTCGGCATCGTGTTCGTCGAAGCGGCCGCGTGCGGCGTACCGTCGATCGCGGGCCGCAGCGGCGGCGCCGACGAGGCCGTGGTCGACGGCGAGACGGGCTTCGTCGTCGCGCCGCGCGACGTTGCCGCGGTGCGCGCCGCGATCGACCGCCTCCATCGTGATCCCGGGCTGCGCGCCACGATGGGTGCGGCCGCGCGGCGACGGGCGGCCGAGGAGCTGTCGTACGACCGTCTCGTCGAGCGGCTCGCGCCGCTCGCCCGGGGCGACCTCTCGGTCACCGGGCCGTTCCCCCGGTAGCCTCGCGTTCGTGCGCGGGAAGGCGATCGTGATCGCGTCGTGGGCGTCGCTCGGGATCTTCGCCGCGGTCGCGATCCCCGACGCCGCGGGCATCCACGCCCTGAGCACCACCGCCGCCGCGGTCAGCCTGGTGCTGTTCCTCGCGTCGCTGCCGATCTGGCTCTACGCGTTCGGGCTGGTGCTCGTGCGGTCCGCGCGCGGCGACGACATCGCCGTCGGATCGTGGGTGTTCCTCGCGCCATCGGCCCCACGCGACGTTCGCCGGCACCTGCTGGGTGCGACGGCCGTCTGCGTCGTCGTCGCGCTCGCGACCGCGTGGGGCAACCCGTTCAGCGTGCTGGTACCCATGCTCCAGCTGGGGTTCGCGGCGCTGTGGGGCGCGCACTTCGGCGTGTATCCGCCGCGCCGTGCGCCGGCCGTCGCGAAGGGAGCGCGCCGATGACCGAGACCGCCAGCGAGCGCATCCGGGTCGAGGCACCGCCCGACCGCTGCTGGGACGTCGCGGTCGACTTCGAGTCCTACCCCGAGTGGGTGCGCGACGTGAAGGAGGCCCGGATCCTCGAGCGCGACGCCGAGGGCCGGGGCCGGCGCGTCGAGTTTCGGGCCGCGGCGCTGGGCAAGAGCATCCGCTACATCCTCGAGTACGACTACTCCGAGGCGCCGCACGCGTTCTCGTGGAAGTTCGTCGAGGGAGACATGCTGCGCCGCCTCGACGGCACGTACCGGTTCGAGGGCGACGGGGGATCGACGCGGGTCCACTACGACCTCGCGGTCGACCTGGCCGTCCCGCTGCCGGGACTGGTGAAGCGCCGGGCGGCCGGCCTGATCATGGGCAGCGCCCTCAAGGAGCTGAAGAAGCAGGTCGAGGCCGTCGCCTGAGCTGCCGTTCTCCATCGCGCGTTAGCCTCGGCGCCCGATGCGCATCCTGTTGTTCACCGGCAAGGGCGGTGTCGGCAAGACCACCGTCGCGGCCGCGACCGCCGTGCGCGCGGCCGAGTCGGGCCTGCGCACGATCGTCGTGTCGACCGACCCGGCCCATTCGCTCGGCGACGCGTTCGACGCGCCGCTCGGCGACCGGCCGACACCGATCTTCGACCGCCTCGACGGCCAGCAGCTCAACGCGCGCCTGCGCTTCGAGGAGGCCTGGAACGACGTCCGGTCGTACCTCGTCGAGCTCCTCGACTGGGCCGGTGCCGACACCGTCGAGGCCGAGGAGCTGTCGGTCGTCCCCGGGCTCGACGAGGTCTTCGCGCTCGCCGACATCAAGACGTTCGCGACGAGCGGCGACTACGACGTCGTCGTGGTCGACTGCGCGCCGACGGCCGAGACCATCCGGTTGCTCTCGCTCCCCGACGTGCTCGGCTGGTACATGGAGCGGCTGTTCGACACGCAGCGCCGCCTGACGCGCATCGCGCGCCCGATCGTGCAGCGCGTCTCGGGTGTGCCGGTCGCCGGCGACGGGGTGTTCGGCGCGATCCGGCGCTTCTACGACCGTCTCGACGGTGTGCGCGAGCTGTTGACCGACGGCGCCGTGACGAGCGCGCGCCTCGTCGTGAACCCCGAACGACTGGTGATTGCGGAGGCGCGGCGCACGTACACGTACCTGTCGCTGTTCGGATATCACGTCGACGCGGTCATCGCGAACCGCATCCTGCCCGACGACCTCGACCACCCGTGGCTCGCGCAGTGGAAGGCGACGCAGGCTGCGCACGTCGATGTCATCGCCGAGGCGTTCGCGCCCCTGCCGATGCTGACGGCGGAGCTCTCCAACGAGGAGATCGTCGGACCGTCGGCGTTGTCGATGTTCGCGAAGGGGCTCTACGGCGACAGCGACGCGGCGGCCCGGCGTTCGAACGTGCCGCCGTTCCGCATCGATTCCGACGGCGACGCGCTGTTGCTCTCGGTGCACCTGCCGTTCACGGCGCGCGACGACGTGGTCCTCGGCCGGACCGACGACGAGCTCGTGCTCACCATCGGCCGGCACCGGCGCGCGCTCGTGCTGCCCGACAGCCTCGTGCGCCGCGAGGTCACCGCCGCCCGATTCGTCGACGACCGGCTCGTTGTGGAGTTCGTATAGTGGACCTGCCTCCGCCCCCGCCCGACGACGCCGTCGAACATCTCTGGAACGCGGCGCACGAGTTCCTGCGGGCGATGCGCGCGCTGGTCGACGCGGCCGACGAGTTCGTCGAGCAGCAGCGTCAGCCGCGGTCGGAGCGCGACCCGCGCGTGCCGCGCGTGCACCGCATCGACATCGACGCCGACGAGCCCGATTTCGACGTCCGGGCCGATCGCGGCGCGCCGTAGCGACGCGGGCAATGGCCTCGACGATCGGTATCGACATCGGGGGCACGAAGATGCTCGGCGTGCTGCTCGACACCGGAGGCGAGGTGGTGCGCGAGTCGCGCCAGGCGTCACCGCACGCCGGCCTCGACGCGCTCGTCGGGACGGCGGCGGCGATCGTCGTCGCGCTCGATGCTCCTGATGCGCCACTCGGTGTCGGCGCGGCCGGCCTCGTCGACGGCGACGGGCACGTGCGGTACGCGCCGAACCTGCCGCTGATCCGCGACGCGCCGTTGCGCGACGCGCTCGTGCAGGCGACCGGTCACCGTGTGATCGTCGACAACGATGCGGGTGTCGCCGCGGTCGGCGAAGCGACCTACGGTGCCGCGCGCGACGCACGCCACGTGCTGTTCGCGACGCTCGGCACCGGGATCGGCGGCGCGCTGCTGCTCGACGGACGGATGTACCGCGGCGCGCACAACTTCGGCGCGGAGATCGGGCACTTCACCGTCGACCCGGCCGGTCCGCGGTGTGCGTGCGGCGAGCGCGGCCACTGGGAGGCGATCGCGTCGGGCACCGCGCTGGGCCGCATGGCCCGTGATCTCATCGCGCACGGCGGCGGTGCGGCGATCGTCGCGGCCGCGGGGGGAGAGGCGAGTGCCGTGACCGGCATCCACGTGGGCGCGGCCGCGTCCCGCGGCGACGACGACGCGCAGCACGTGCTCGTCCAGTACGCCGAGAACGTCGCGCTGGGGCTCGCGGGCCTCGCGAACATCTTCGATCCGGAGCGCATCGTCATCGGGGGAGGGCTGGTCGAGCTCGGCGCGCTGCTGTTCGGCCCGCTGAGCGACGCGTTCGCCCGGCATTTCGAGGGCGCCGAGTACCGACCGGCCGTCACGATCGTGCCCGCGCAGCTGGGCGAGCGCGCGGGCGCGATCGGCGCGGCGGTCCTGGCGCGGAGCCTCGGGTCGTGAACGGTCGCACGAGTGTCTCCGTCGGCATCGCGTTGCCGTCGTTCGTCGGCGACCCGGAGATCCCGATCCGTGTCGCGCGCGCCGCCGAGGAAGCCGGCCTCGACGGCGTGTTCGCGTACGACCACGTGTGGCGCGGCGACCCGCCGAACCGCCGGCCCGCCCTCGAGTGCTTCGCCTTGCTCGGCGCGGTCGCGGCGGAAACGGCGCACGTCGCGCTCGGGCCGCTCGTCGCCCGCGCGACGTTGCGGCCGCCGGCGACGCTCGCGAACTCGCTGGCGACGGTGCAACGCGTCAGCCACGGCCGGCTCATCGCCGGGATCGGCGCCGGTGACGCGCAGAGCCGCGCCGAGAACGAGGCGTTCGGTCTCGACTTCGGCACGCTCAGCGACCGGCTCGGCGCGTTGCACGATGCGGTGCGCGCGTCGATCGGGCAGGGCTTCCCCGTGTGGATCGGCGGGCGGGCGACGCAGATCCGTGAGATCGTGGCGATCGCCGACGGGTGGAACGCATGGGGTCCGCCACCCGACGCCTTCGTCCGGGAGGCAGCCCTGGTACGGGAGGTGGCGCCGAACGCGACGTTCAGCTGGGGCGGGTTGGCGCGGCCGCACGAGGAGGGTGCCGGACCGCTCGCCGACCGGCTGCGGCCGTACGTCGATGCCGGCGCCGGCTGGGTGATCATCGGGCCGGTCGATGCCAGTGACCCGACCAACGCCACGGTGCTGGGAGAGGTGCGCGCGCTGCTACGGGAGGAGTAGCTCGGCGGCGCGCGCGAGGTTGTCGCCCATCGACGAGCCCTCCGTCAGGCCGTTGCTCCAGTAGGTCAGCTCCGCGAACCACACCGAACACAGCACGCGCACGATGTCGTCGAGGTCGGCGACCCCCTCGTCGTGGTGGTCGACCGCGCCGGCGATGATCGCGCGCATCGTCGCGTCGACCTCGTGCTTCACAGGGATACCCGACGCGTCGGCCGACGACATCGCCGTGAGCATCGCCTGCGTGACGCGGGGCTGCTGCTCGAGCGCCCGCGACGCGCGCCGCAACACGTCCGCGACGCGTGCCGCCGGCGTCTCGCCGCGCGCCGGCCGCTGCACGAGCCGTTCGCGCAACCCGGCGGCCTGTTGGGCGAGCGCCGCGAGCAGGAGCTGATCCTTCGAGGAGTAGTGGCGGTACAAGGTGCCGAGCGCGACCTCGGCCCGGGCCGCGACGTCGCGCATCTGCACGGCGTCGTAGCCGCCTTCGGCCGCGAGCGCGACCGCGGCGGCCACCAGGCGCCGCTTGCGGGCCGCGGTCTCGGCGGCCCGGCCACTCGCCGCGGTCGGGGTGGTACGCACCCCCGGACCGTAGCGCGGGGTAGAACGCGTTGCAGGTGCCGACCGCGGATGCTGCCCGAGACCTGCTCAGAGGTACGCGCGCACCGCCTCGGCGAAGCGTTCGGGCGCTTCGAGCATCGGGTAGTGACCGACACCGTCGAGGATCGTGATCGGAGCGTCCGGACGCGCCACGTGCAGCGCGGCGGTCATGGCGACGACGGCGATCGGGTCGTCGGCACCCCAGACGACGCCGAGCGGCGAGGAGTGTCGTTCGATCGCGCCCGTGTAGCGGCGTTCCTCCGCGCGCCGATCTTCGATGTAGCGGATCGTCCGGGGCAGGAGTTGATGACCGTTCTCGCGCTCGGCCAGGAGCCACGCCGCGTCGAGCTCGGCGTCGTCGACGCTGCTCTGCGGGGAGAACGTTCCCGCGAGGCCCGCGCGGAACCCGTCGGCGTTCACGAGGTCGGTGCGCGCGTCGTCGAGCGACAGCAACAACTCCTGACCGCGCGAGAGGTGCGCCATGTCGATATAGATGCTGCCGTTCGTGAGGACGCGGCGGCTCACCTCGAACCCGAGCGTGCCGTCGAGGCTGCGCGCGAGGAGCTCGCCGCCCACGCTGTCGCCGAGGTCGTGCGTGAGCAGCGCGACCGAGGACAGGCGGAGCTCCGCGGCGACGGCCTCGATGACGTCGGCCTGCATGCGCAGGCTGTAGCGCAGGTCGGGCTTGTCGGACAGACCGAAGCCGAGGAAGTCGGCGCACACGACCCGGCGGTCGGCCCGGAACGCGTCGAGCACGCCCCGCCAGTCGTACGAGCAGGTCGGGAAGCCGTGGAGCACGAGCACGGGGTCGAGGCCGCGGTCGTCGATCGCGGGCGCGTCGAGCACCCAGATCGCGTGGTCGCCGGCCCGAACGACCAGGCCCCGCGCCTCCCACTGCTGCACGTCGTCGGCGGCGCTCACGTCGCGTTCACTCCAGCGTGGCGTACCGCGTGCCGCGGTCGCTCGTGCGGGCGTTGCCCACTTCCTCGGCCGCGGTCCTGAGATCGACGAGGAACTCCTCGACGACGGGCGCGTTGCCCGCGCTCACGGTTGCGTGCAGGCTGTCGGGTGGCTTCTGGCGATCGAGGTACCAGCCGCGGGACTGCAACCGGTCGCCGAGCGCGAACACGTCGAGGGTGTCGCTCGTGATCGCGAGGAGATGCGCGTCGGGCTCGCCGACGACCGCCAACCCGCCGGTCGCGCGCACGCCGTCGACGAGGCGGCGGGTCGCGTCGATTGTCGTGCGCGTCAACCGCCGGTAGCCCTCGATGCCGAGCCGGTGCATGACCGCCCACGCCGTCGCCATCGGGAGGCCGGGGCGGCTGCCCTGCATCGCGGGCGACGCGTAGAAACCGCCGAG
>DATMUX010000031.1:0-2196 GCA_035563695.1 Acidimicrobiia bacterium | reverse complement strand
CGCGCGCACCGTGTCGAGCCGCTCCGGCGAGCACCAGCACTCGTACGCGTCGCCCTGCGCGAGCAGCCGGTCCGCCGCCGCGCGGTACGTCGCCACGCGCTCGGACTGCGTGTATGGTCCGTACGGCCCGCCGACGTCCGGCCCCTCGTCCCAGTCCAGCCCGAGCCAGCGCAGGCTCTCGAGGATCTTCGGCACCGACTCCGGCTCCAGCCGCGTCCGGTCCGTGTCCTCGATGCGCACGACGAACTGGCCGCCGGCGTGGCGCGCGAGCAGCCAGTCGAACAGCGCCGTCCGGATGTTGCCGATGTGCGGCACCCCCGTCGGGCTGGGCGCGTAGCGAGTGCGCACGGTCATAGCGCGAGTGTAGCGTAGCCATTAGCTATCAGCAGTCAGCTGTCCGCCAATTGCCCGCGCCACCGCCGCCGATCACCCGCACGGTCATTCTGAGCGCCAGCGAAGAATCTTCCCCGATGGGCGCCTTGCGCTCTCCATCGGCACGCATCGCCGGCAGACAAGACCCATCGCTTCACTCAGGGTGACAACCACCACCTCGAGCTCCCGACAGCTGACAGCTGATAGCTCACCGCGGACAGCTACCCGAGACCGTGCAACTCCTTCACCTGCGCGAGCATCTCCTCGAAGCCGCGCGCAACCGTCCGCGCCTCCGAAACCCCCAGCGGATCCGGCGTCGGCGCCTCGCCGAGCAGCAACTCGATCGTGCGCCGCACGCACCACGGCAGCGCCACGAGGTGGTAGCCACCTTCCAGCGCGACGACGAGCCGGCCGCCGCACAGCTCATCGGACGCGGCCATGATCATCGATACAAGCGCGCCGTAACCATCGACGCTCAGCGTCTGCCCGGCGATCTCGTCGGCGAAGTGTCCGTCGAACCCGGCCGACACGAGCACGAGCTCTGGCCGGTAGCCCCGAAGTGCCGGCACGACGATCTCTCCGAACGCGCGCCGGTGCTCCGCGTCACCGGAGCGATGCGGCATCGGGATATTGATGTTGTACCCGCGCCCCGCGCCCGCGCCCGTCTCCGATGCCGCGCCGGTGCCCGGGTAGAACGGGTACTCGTGCGTCGAGACATACAGCACGCCCGGCTCGCCGTAGAACGCGTCCTGCGTGCCGTTGCCGTGGTGTACGTCGATGTCGACGATCGCCACGCGCTCGACGCGGTGCCGCGCTCGCGCGTACGCCGCCGCGACGGCCACGTGATTGAGCAGGCAGAACCCCATCGCTCGCCGCGCCGATGCGTGGTGGCCTGGCGGCCGCACGAGGCAGAACGCCGACCCGACGTCGCCGGCGACGACCGCATCGACCGCCGCCAACGTGCCGCCGACGACGCGCACGGCCGCATCGAACGAGCGCGACATGATCAGGGTGTCGGGGTCGGCCCAGCCGCCGCCCGCCGACGCGACGCGCTCCAGATCAGCCACGTACCGCGGATCGTGCACCAGCGCGAGCTCGTCCGCCGTCGCGTCGCGCGCATCGATGCGCCGCAGCCGCGCGACCAGCCCCGCCTCCTCGAGCAGCGCCATCGTCGCCCGCAGCCGCTCGGGATTCTCCGGATGCGTCCCCGTCTCGTGCTCCAGGAACACCGGGTCGTACACGAATCCAACGCTCACGCGCCGAAGCGTACACTGGAGCAGTACCTGGAACCTAGACCCTGGAACCTAGACCCTGGAACCTAAAACCTAATCCATGTACGTCATCGGCACCGCCGGCCACGTTGACCACGGCAAGTCCCTCCTCGTCGAGGCGCTAACCGGCATCGACCCTGACCGACTGCGCGAGGAGAAGGCGCGCGGCATGACGATCGACCTCGGCTTCGCCTGGCTGACGCTGCCCGGCGGCCGCGACGTCAGCATCGTCGACGTGCCCGGGCACGAGCGCTTCATCAAGAACATGCTCGCCGGCGCCGGCGGCGTCGATGTTGCGCTGCTCGTCGTCGCCGCCGACGACGGCGTCATGCCGCAGACGCGCGAGCATCTCGCCATCCTCGACCTGCTCGCCGTGCGCCGCGGCGTCGTCGCCCTCACGAAGTGCGACCTTGTCGACGACGACTGGCTGGATATCGTCGAGGCCGACGTCGCCGACACGCTCGCCGGCACGGCGCTCGCCGGCTCGCCGATCGTCCGCTGCTCGTCGGTCACACGCGCCGGCCTCGACGCGCTGCTCGCCGCGCTCGATGCC
>DATMUX010000030.1:0-3849 GCA_035563695.1 Acidimicrobiia bacterium | reverse complement strand
AATCCGTCGAATCCGGGTACATCCAGGGCATGGTTTCGATGGTGTAGAACGTCCGCGTCGGCCGGACTTCGTCGACGATCTCGCGCACCGTCGCGACGATCGCGTCGAGCTCGGTCCGCCAGTGCACGACGTGGCGCGCCGCGTCGGCCGCGCCCGCCTCGATGATGGCGGCGTCGGGCCGGGTGCCTACCAGGGCCGCGAGCGCGGGCTCGAGGTCGCCCGCGGTGTTGCCGTTCACCGCGTGGATCTGCGCGTCGTACGCGCCGGCCAATGCGGTCGCGATGCGGGCGCGCGCGAAGTTCGTGATGGAGTTGCCGACGACGATCACCTTCGGTCGCGGGGGTGCGGCGCTCGGGGCGGCAGGACGCACGGGGGCGTGGCTGCCGTTCACGGCGGCGACCGCGGCTGCCAGACCGAGCGCCACCATCGCGACCACCACCACGACGATCCGGCCCCGGTGACTCCATCGCACGGCGCTGCCTCCTTGCCTGGATCCGTTGTACGGCTCCCGGCCGGCCACAGATAGAGGATTCCGGCCGCGGCACCCCGGCCGAGCCGCCGGAAACCGGTCCGCCGTGTTCGCGCCACCGCCGCGCGCGGCGAATTCGATCGGTTCGCTAGCCTGAACGGCTGCGGCGGGAAAGGGGAGCACGAGCCGACGTGAGCGGCCGGGGAATGCGTTACATGCCGGCGCTCGACGGCCTGCGGGCGCTCGCGGTGCTCGCCGTCATGGCGTACCACTTCCAGGTGTCGTGGGCGCGGGGCGGCTACTTCGGCGTCGACGCCTTCTTCGTGCTCAGCGGCTTCCTGATCACGAGCCTCCTGCTCGACGAGCACCGCGCCACGGGCCGCATCGACCTCCGCGCCTTCTGGGCGAGGCGGGCGCGCCGGTTGCTGCCCGCGCTCGCGCTCGTGCTCGGGGTCGTGGCGTTGTACGCGTATCGCGCGGCGACACCCGTCGAGTTGCACCAGCTGCGACGGGACGGGCTCTCGACGATCGTCTATCTCGCGAACTGGAATCAGATCGCGTCGCACGTCTCGTACTTCGCGTCGTTCGGGCCGCCATCGGCCCTGAAGCACACGTGGTCGCTGGCGATCGAAGAGCAGTTCTATCTCGTGTGGCCGCTCGTCGTCGTGTGCATCGTGGGGCTCGCCGCCCGGCGCGGCCGCGACGGCGCCCGGCTGCTGGCCGGCGTCGCTGGTGTGTTCGCGGCCGGGTCCGCCGTACTCATGGCGGTTCTGTACCACCCCGGGCACGATCCGTCGCGCGTCTATTACGGCACCGACACGCGTGCGCAGTCGCTGCTGGCCGGTGCGGTCCTGGCCGTCGTGCTCGCGCGCGGCCCCGCGCTCCGTACACGAACCCACCGGTTCGCGCTCCACACAGCCGCAGTGGTGGCCGCGTGCTGCCTCGCGTGGATCTGGACGTTCACCCGCGACACCGACGGCTGGCAATACCGCGGCGGCTTCGCGTGCGCGGCGGTGCTCGTCGCCATCGTGATCGCGAGCGTCACCCGGCCCGAGAGCTCGGGCCCGCTCGGCCGCGTCCTCTCCTGGGCTCCACTGCGCGGGATCGGCCTGATCTCGTACGGGCTGTACCTGTGGCATTACCCGGTGTACGTGTACGTGAGTCCCGACCGGGTCGGCCTCGACGGGGGATCGTTGCTGGCGCTTCGCACCGTCGCGACGTTCGCGATCGCGGGCGTGTCGTACTTCCTCGTCGAGCGGCCCGTCCGCCGCGGTGTGCTCCGGGCCCCGCAGCTCCGGTTCCTGGTGCCCGCCGCCGCGGTCGCGCTTGTGAGCGCCCTGGTCGTGTCGACCGCGGGCGCGCTGCCCGTCGAGCTGCGCTCGATCTCCGCGTCGAGCATCGCCGCGCCTCCGGCCCCGCCACCGCCGCCGTCCCCGACCGCGCGGCCGGCCGGCCGCGGTGCCCGCGCAACGGTACGACCGATGCGCGTGATGCTCGTCGGCGACTCCGTTGCCGCGAGCCTGAGCCCCGGGCTCGCCCGCGCGACCGCGGCGCGCCACGAACTCTTGTGGAACGTGGCGGTCCCGGGATGCGGCCTCGCGACCGACGTCGGGGAGACGTGGGTCGGATCATGGCTGGGCGTCGCCCCGAACTGCCTGCCGTCGTGGCGTTCCCGATGGCCCGCGGAGATCGACCTGTTCCGCCCCGACGTCGTCGTCGTGCTGGTCGGAACCCACGAGACCTTCGACCGTCGCATCAACGGCGTCGTGAGCACGTTCGACTCGTCGGCCGGCGCGGCGCTCGCGACGAGCGACCTCGAACAAGCGGTCGCGATCCTCTCGCGGCGGGGCGCACACGTCGTGTTCCTCTCGACGCCCTACTACGTGCCCGGCTGGCCCATGCAGATCGATCAACCCCGCTCCATGTTCAACCCGAGCTGGATCGACCGGTACAACGCGATCGAGCGCGACGTCGTCGCGCGCAGCGGCGGCCGGGCGTCGCTCCTCGACCTGAACCGCCTGATCGATCCGGAGGGGTCGTGGACGGCGTCCGTCGGCGCGGTGCAGATCCGCAAGGCGGATCGCATGCACCTGTCCGACGACGGTGCGCGCTTCGTCGCCGACTGGTTGACGCCGCAGCTCACTCGCTTCGGCCCGAGAACGGTTCAGCCGGGCGCGCCGTAGAGGAAGCGCAAACCGCGTGACAGGCTGAGTTGCGGCACGGTCACGTGGTACTCGCCGGGCAACACCGCGTCGCCGATGCTCAGGCTCGGGTACCGGCGCCCGCGCAATGATGCGACCATCCGCTCGGTGTCGGCGACCATGTCGATGACCCATGCCGCGGTGATGGCGCGTTCGTCGGCCGAGGTCCGGCTCGCCTCGCGCTGGCGCCCCTCGTGATCCTCGTGCGCTCCGACCGCGAAGAAGACGTTCGCCGCGAGGTCGTGGTGCGCGGCGGCGTACTGCTCCTCGACCGCGAACATCGTGTGGTCGTGCCACCACAGCGACGGGCTGCTGATCCCGTAGCGGAGAAAGGTGGCGGGTTGCGTCAACAGTGCGTACGTCGCGAACAGGCCGCCGAACGAGTGCCCGAAGAACGTGGCGTCGTCACCGTCGACCCCGAAGCGCGCCTCCACCCAGGGCCGGAGCTCATCGCGGATGAACGCCAGGAAGCGATCGGCGCCACCCATCGCCGCCCGCTCCGGGAACATGCGCGCAAAGGCCTCGTGGTGTGTCGGGGTGAGGTCGCGTGTGCGAACCGCGAGCGTGTCGCCGATCGCGCCGGCGCGGTAGCCGATCCCCACGACGAGGATCGGCGGGATGAACGCGGACAGCTGCATGAAGCGGATGATGTCGACCGCGCTCGCGAACAAACCGTTGGCATCGCTGACGTACAACACGGACGGTGGACGTGCGTGTGACTCGCCGCAATGCCCGATGAAGATCTTGAACTCGTCGCCGACATGATCGGACACGAGGTAGTGCACCTCGGAGTCAGCGATCGGCGATGCGTCGTTGTCGGGCACGGCTGTTTCGTGACTGCCGCGACGGGCTAGTTCCGTGACACGCTCGTGACCGCGCAGGTCATGCCGGAGGTATACGGCGCCGACGTGGCTGCGACCCATTGCGCCGTCGCGCCGGGCGGAACCTTGCTCGCGGAGGCGGCCGTGTAGTACTTCGGCGTACCGGCTTTGTCCTTGATCACGAGCTGGACGCCGTAGGTCGCGGCGGCCGACGTGGGGTTGTGGGCGGTGCCCTCGATCCGGACGTGGCGGGCGCCATCGGGCCCGCAGGCCTTGACCGTCACGTCCTTCAGCGCCTCCTTGTTCGGCGTCACCGCAGGTGCGGCGGGTGTCGTGGGGTTCGTCCGGGTCGTCGGGG
>DATMUX010000029.1:0-7437 GCA_035563695.1 Acidimicrobiia bacterium | reverse complement strand
AGCATCGAGGGCCGGCTGAAGCCCGCGCTGATCGAGCACGTCATCCGGCCGTCGCTTCCCGAGCAGTTCGCCGACGACGACTTCGACGTGTTCGTCAACCCCACCGGCCAGTTCGAGCTGGGCGGCCCGCACGCCGACTGCGGACTCACCGGACGCAAGATCATCGTCGACACGTACGGCGGCATGGCCCGCCACGGCGGCGGCGCGTTCTCGGGCAAGGACCCGACCAAGGTCGACCGCTCGGCGGCCTACGCGGTGCGCCAGATCGCGAAGTCGGTCGTCGCCGCCGGCCTGGCCAAGCGGTGCGAGGCTCAGGTCGCGTACGCGATCGGTGTCGCGCGGCCGGTGTCGATCATGGTCGACACCTTCGGCACGTCGGAGATCGCGCCGGACAAGCTCGAGGCGATGATCCGCGACGTCTTCGACATGCGGCCCGCGGCGATCATCGAGCGGCTCGACCTGCGCCGTCCGATCTTCAAACGCACCGCGGCGTACGGTCACTTCGGTCGCAGCGGGGGCGACGGCTTCACGTGGGAGAACGTCGAGCCGTACGCGAGCGAGCTCCGACGCGCGGCCGGCTGACGGGGCTCACGCGGGTTGGCGCGCGTCTGTCGCGTCCTTCCTGATCTCACCGCGGTCGACCGCGCGTTCGACTACACGGTTCCCGACGAGCTCGCGGCACGCGTGCGCGTCGGCACGATCGTGCGAGTGCCGCTCCACGGCCGCCGCGTGCGGGGCTGGGTCGTCGACGACGGCGTCGCGCCCGAGACGACCGAGCTGCTCGACGTGCTCGGCGTCGTTTCGGCCGGTCCGCCGGCGGACGTCGTCGCGCTCGCCGGCTGGGTTGCCCGGCGCTGGTGCGGACCCCGGGTCGCGGTGCTGCGATCGGCGTCGGCGCCCAACAACGTCGCCGTCCCCGCTGCGCCGATTCCCCCTCCGCCCGGCGAACTTGCGGGACTCGACCACCCCGGCGGTGGTCCGGTCACGCAAGGTGGAGGGCGGGGAGGGGGGCGGGTGGTGCGGCAACCGCCGCTGCTCGACCGGCGGGCGCAGGTCGCGGCGATGTGCGCGGCCGAGGGATCCACGATCGTCTGCGTGGCCGACGCCGGACGGGCGCGTACCTTCGCGTCGTACCTGCGCACGAACCATCGGGCCGTCGTGCTGCTGCACTCGCAGGAGCCGGACGCGGCCCGGACGCAGGCGTGGGCGCGGGCCGCGCGCGGCGACGTCATCGTGGTGGGCGGACGGATCGCGGCGCTGGCGCCGGTGCCCGACTTGCGCGCCGCCGTCGTGGTCGACGATGCCGACGAAGCCCTGCAGGAGGAGCGTGCGCCCACATGGCACGCGCGCGACGTGCTGCGCGAGCGCGCCGCACGCGCCGGTGCGCGCTTCACCGTGTGCTCGCCGGCACCGACCGTCGAGTCGATCGTGGTCGCCGAGCAGCTCGACGCGCCCGCGCGGGCGACCGAGGTCGCGGGGTGGCCACGGGTCGTCGTCGTCGACCGGCGCGAGGAGCCACCGGGCGCGGGCCTGCTCACCGGCCCGCTCGCGAACGCGTTGCGCAACAGCGCGGGGTTGGCCGTGTGCGTGCTCAACCGCCGCGGGCGGTTCCGCCTCCTCGCCTGCGCCGCGTGCCGGCACCTGCTCCGCTGGGATCGCGCCGACGAGCGCCCGGTCGTGTGCCCGGAGTGTGGTGCCACGAAGCTCCGCGTGCTGCGCGCCGGAGTCACGCGCGTCGGAGAAGAGCTCGCCGCGCTGCTCCCGGGCGCGCGCGTCGCCGACGTCGACGCCGCGACGGCCGACGTGCCCGACGCCGACATCGTGATCGGCACCGAGGCGGTACTGCATCGGGGCGCGGTGCGCCGGCGCCGGCCGACGCTCGTCGCGTACCTCGATCTCGACCAGGAGCTGCTCGCGCCGCGCTATCGCGCGGCCGCGCAGGCACACTGGCTCGTCACGCGCGGCGCCCAGCTGCTCGCGGCGCGGGCGCGCTCCGACACGATGCTGCTCGTACAGACGCGCGTGCCGGATCACACCGTCGTGCAGGCGCTCGTGCACGGCGACCCGGCGCGTGTTGCCGAGGCCGAACGTGCTTACCGCAGCACCCTCGCGTATCCGCCGTTCGGCGCGCTCGCCGAGCTCTCCGGCGACGATCCCGCGCTCGCGTCGACGGTCGACGAGCTGCGCCGGCTCGACGTGACGGCCGGAGGCGTCCAGGTCTTCGGTCCGGCCGGCGGGCATGCGCTGGTCCACGCGCCCGACTGGGACGCGCTCGCCGCCGCGCTCGCACCGGCCGTCGCCGTCGGCCGGGCGCGGGGCCGGGTGCGGGCCGTGGTCGATCCCGCCCGGGTCTGAGGGTCGAGCCGCCGCCCGCCGCCCGGTGCGCCATCCACCCGCCGGTACGATGGGTGGATGGCCACCCACACCATTCGTGTCTTCGGTGATCCGGTCCTGAAGCGTCCGACGGCGCCGGTGACCGACATCGACGGCGCGCTCGTGAAGCTCGTCGACGCCATGTACGAGACCATGTACGACGCCGCGGGTGTGGGGCTGGCCGCGTCGCAGATCGGCGTGCAGAAGCGGTTCTTCGTCTACGACATCCACGACGAGAGCGGCCCGCACGTGATCTTCAACCCCGAGGTCGTCGAGACCTCGGGGGAGTGGGAGTACGAAGAGGGGTGCCTGTCGTTGCCCGGATTGTCGTTCGAGATCGTGCGCCCCAAGCTCGTGACCGTCCACGGCATCGATGCCGACGGCAACGAGCTCACGGTGCAGGGCGACGAGCTGCTCGGCCGCGTGTTCCTGCACGAGGTCGATCATCTCGACGGCGTGCTGATGCTCGACCGCCTCGACCGCGACGAGCGCAAGCGCGCCCTGCGCGAGCTGCGCGAGCAGGGGATGGGCGTGCCGACGCCCGCCGGTCGCAGTCACGCACTGTGACGCCGTAGCGTCGACCCCGTGCGGATCGTCTATCTCGGCACGCCGGCCGACGCCGTGCCCCCGCTGCGTGCGTTGATCGGTGCCGGGAACGACGTCGCGTTCGTCGTCACCCAACCGGACCGACGTCGCTCTCGGGGTGCCGGCGCCGCACCGTCGCCGGTGAAGCGCGCCGCGGTCGAGCTCGGTCTGCGGGTGCTGACGCCCGGAAAGGCGCGCGAGGTCGTCGACGACGTGCGCAGCAGCGGTGCCGTTCTCGGGGTCGTCGTTGCCTTCGGTCAGCTGCTGCCCGGGGCGGTGCTCGACGCGCTGCCCCACGGCTTCGTCAACCTGCACTTCTCACTGCTCCCGCGCTGGCGCGGCGCGGCTCCCGTCGAGCGCGCGATCCTCGCCGGTGACACCGAGACCGGTGTGTGCCTGATGCGCATCGACGCCGGTCTCGACACGGGGCCGGTGTTTGCGTGCGCGACCGTGCGCATCGCTCCGGACGCCACTGCGGGCGAGTTGCACGCGCACCTCGTCGACGCGGGCACGGCGTTGCTGCTCGAGTGGATGCCCCGGCTCGCGACGGCGACGCCGCAGCCGCAGGCCGGCGCCGCGACGTACGCCGACAAGCTGGAGGTCGACGAGTTCCGGCTCGATCCCGGCCGCGCCGCGTCCGAGCTCGCACGGGTCGTGCGCGCGGCGAACCCCCGGCCGGGTGCGTGGTTCACCGTGCACGGGCGCCGTGTCAAGGCGTGGCGCGCGCACGAGCAGACGGGAGCGCCGCCTCGGCCGGCGCCGGCCGCGGGAGAGATCGGACCCGACGGCGCGCTCGGAACGGCGCGCGGCGTGCTTGTGCTCGACGAGGTGCAGCCCGAGGGAAAACGTCCGATGGCTGCGACCGCCTGGCGCGCCGGTCTGCGCGGCGACGCCCGTCTCGACGTCCCATGACCCAGGAGGGGCCGTCATGACCCAGGAAGGGGAGGCTTCGCGACGGGTTGCGCTCGAAGCGCTGCTGCGCATCGAGGAAGGCGCGTACGCACACATCCTCGTGCCGCAGCTGTTGCGGCAGCGCCATCTCGCCGATCGGGACCGCGCGCTGGTGACCGATTTCGTGTACGGCACGGTGCGCATGCAGCGCGCGCTCGATCATCTGCTGAGCGCGGTCGCGTCGCGTCCCATCGACTCGTTGGAACCGGCCGTGCGCAACGCGGTGCGCCTGGGCGCGTACCAGCTGCTCGCGGGTGTGCCCCCGCATGCGGCGGTAGGCGAGACCGTCGGTGTGGTGGCGACTCGGGCGCGGGGCTTCGTCAACGGCGTGCTGCGCGGGCTGGCGCGGCACGGCCCGCCGTGGTCGTTGCCGAACGGCGACGACCCGCGCTCGCTCGCGATCCGGACGTCGCATCCCGACTGGATCGTCAGTCTCCTCGTCGACGCGTTCGGTCTCGACGACGCGCGCGCGACGCTCGAGCTCGACAACGAGGCGCCCCCCGTGACGCTGCGCGTGAACCCCTTGCGCACGACGGCTACGGACCTCCTTCAGGAGTTGCTCGCCGCGGGCGTCGACGTGCAGAACGGGTCCTTGGTCCCCGACGCGTTGGTGCTCCGGCGCGCGGGCGACATCGCCGCGCTGCCGGCCGTGGCCCAAGGTCGCGCGACGCCTCAGGACCAGGCCAGCCAGGCGATCGTCGCGCTCCTCGACCCGCGGGCCGGCGAGCGTGTGCTCGATCTGGCGTCCGCGCCGGGCGGCAAGGCGACGGCAGCCGCCGAGCGCATGGCGGACCGCGGTCTCGTGGTGGCCGCCGACCTCCATCCCGGACGCGTGCGCACCGTCGCGCGCGCCGCGCAACGCCTCGGTCTCGCCGACGCCGTGCAGACGATCGTCGCCGACGGCCGCCGGCCACCGGTGCGCGACGGCGCCTTCGACCGGGTGTTGCTCGACGCGCCCTGCAGCGGGCTGGGCGTGCTGCGGCGCCGGCCCGACGCGCGCTGGCGCGTGCAGCCGCAGGACGTCGTCGACCTCGCCGCGCTGCAGCGCGCGCTCTTGACGGCCGCGGCCCGCACCGTCGCTCCGGGCGGGCGTCTGGTCTACGCGGTCTGCACGCTCACGCCGGCCGAGACGATCGAGGTCGACACGTGGGCGGCCGCGCACCTGCCCGAGCTCGTGGCGCAGCCGACGCCCGGCGCACCGTGGCGCCCGCACGGGCGCGGCGCGATCCTGTTGCCGTCCGACGCGCGCAGCGACGGCATGTTCGTCGTCGTGTACGAACGGCGCGTCATGGAGCCCGAGCCCGAGCTGGAGCCCGCGGCCGAGTCCGAGCCGGAGGCCGAGTCCGAGTGGGAGTCCGCACGTGCACCGAGGCCCGACCCGGCCGGCACACCCGCGCCGGCGCCCCGTCCCTGGTCGCGGGTGCAATAGGGTCCTCGACGATGAAGATTGCCCCGTCGATCCTCGCGGCCGACTTCGCGAACCTCGCCGCCGACGTCGCGCGCGTCGCGCCGGTCGCCGATCTCCTGCACGTCGACTGCATGGACGGCCACTACGTTCCCAACCTTTCCATCGGTCCGCCCGTCGTGAAGTCGTTGCGCAAGCACACCGACTTGTTCCTCGACTGCCACCTGATGGTCTCGAATCCGGCAGTGCTCCTCGCCGGTTTCGCCGACGCGGGCGCCGACGGCTGCACGGTGCACGTCGAGCTCGGCGATCCGCGCCCGCTGTTCGACGAGATCCGGCGTCTCGGCATGCGCGTCGGCTTGTCGTTCGAGCCCGAGACGCCCTTCGCGGCCGTCGCGCCCTTTCTCTCCGACATCGACCTGTTGCTCGTGATGAGCGTGCACACCGGATTCGGCGGGCAGCCGTTCATCCCCGAGGTGCTCGACAAGGTACGCGCGGCGCGCGCGGCGATCGATGCGCGCGCCCTGCCCGTCGAGATCGAGATCGACGGCGGCATCAAGGTCGACAACGCGCATCTCGCAGTCGTTGCGGGCGTCGACATCCTCGTGTCGGGCACCGGCATCTTCGGGGCCGACGATCCCGCGGCCGCGGCTCGAGCGATGCGTGAGTCGGGTGTGCGCGCGTGAGCTTCGCGGCGAAGGTGCTCACGGTCTCCGACGGCGTGGCCGGCGGCACGCGCGATGACGCGAGCGGGCGCGCGCTCGTCGAGGCGCTCACGGCGGCGGGCTACGAGGTCGTCGCGCACCGCGTGACCAACGACGGCGTCGATTCCGTCGCGCACGCGTTGGCCGAGCTGGCCGACGGCTTCGCCGGGCTCGTGCTCACGACGGGGGGTACCGGCTTCGGGCCGCGCGACCTCACGCCCGAGGGGACGCGCAAGGTCGTCGAACGGGAGGCGCCGGGCATCGCCGAGGCGATCCGCCGGGCGAGCGACGGCGGCGGCCGCGGGTTCGGCATGCTGTCGCGCTCGATCGCCGGGGTGCGGGGACAGTCGCTGATCTGCAACCTGCCGGGCTCGACGGGCGGAGCGATCGAGGGGCTCGAGGTGCTCCTGCCCGTCGCGCCCCACGCCCTCGAGCTGCTGGCCGGCGGCCGGCCCCACTGAGCCGCCCGCGTTCCCGGGGTGCGGACGGCGTGGAAATAGAACGCGTTGCATTTTTGCCGTACCGGCGGTACGCTGGTTCCGCAAGCACAACTTGAAGCCCTCGGGGTTGGGTGAAATTCCCGACCGGCGGTGAGAGCCCGCGAACGCCCGGCAGCCGGCCGGGCGCCGACCAGGTGAAATCCCTGGGCCGACGGTGAGAGTCCGGATGGGAGAGGGTGCACGACGTCGCGGTCCGCGTGCTGCGCGCCACCGCACGGCGTCGCCGTCGTCCCCGCGCCCCCGCGGGCCCGGAATCGGGATGACGGCGTGCGCGCAGGCGTTCGTGACAACGAGGTGGTGCGTCAGGAGATGATGCGGCGCGCCGTCGAGCTCGCACGCGGCGCTCGCCGGCACACCGCTCCCTGGCCGGCAGTGGGGTGCGTCCTCGTGCGCGACGGCCGGGTCGTCGGCGAGGGGGCGACGGGTCCGTTCCCGGCCGGTCCCCACGCCGAGGTCGCCGCCCTGCGGGCCGCGGGTGCCGCGGCGCGCGGCGCGACCGCGTACTGCACGCTCGAGCCGTGCGACCACCACGGCAACACGCCGCCGTGCACCGCCGCGCTCATCGACGCCGGGGTGACGCGTGTCGTCGTCGCCGTCGGCGACCCCGACGAGCGGGTCGCGGGTCGCGGCTACGCGCGGCTCACGGCCGCGGGGATCGAGGTCGAGACCGATGTCGAGCGGGCCGGGGCCGAGCACGACCTCGCCCCGTACCTGCACCACCGGCGCACCGGCCGGGCGTTCGTCGTCGCGAAGGTCGCGCTGACGCTCGACGGCCGCGTCGCGGCCGCCGACGGCTCGTCGCAGTGGATCACGTCGGAGGCGGCGCGCGCCGACGCGCACGAGCTGCGTGCCGATTCGCAGGCGATCGTGATCGGATCGGGGACCGCGCTCGCCGACCGGCCCGCGCTGACGGTGCGCG
>DATMUX010000028.1:0-6973 GCA_035563695.1 Acidimicrobiia bacterium | reverse complement strand
CGTCGAAGTTACCGATGGATCGAATCCACACGGCGAAGCCGGGAGGATCGTCGGGTTGGGGCTCCCACCACCGGCTCATGCGCACAGTCTTCCGCGACGCCGCCACTCCCGCATCGCGCGCGCTTCCGCGGAATCGCGCGCGGGAACCATATGACGCACCGGGCGGGCTATGCCTTGGGAAGACTCTTGCAGTCGTACACCCGCTCGGCGACGACGCGGCCGTTGTCGACGTAGCGAACGTCGACATGTTGCGAAGGTCGAATGATCGGCCGCAGCAGCCGGGGCGGCTCGCACGCCGCCTTGAGCCGGCTGTTCGCCGGTTGCGGTACCGCGGTCTGCGCGATCAATGCGGCGGGCGCGGCCCCTCCGGGCAGCTTCCACGCGCTGACGTCCACGGTGATCGTCGGGTCGGGCTTGCGGAACGGCGAACCCGAGTACTGCGGCCGGAGCGAGACGGGCATGAGTGCCCACAGGTACAACAGACCCGGTACAAGTAGGGCGAACCGAACGATCCGTTTCACAAGGGTGAGTGTGGCACGTGCCCCGGGCACATTGGTGGAACCCGGTCCGCAGTGCCGATGCCGGAGCCCCCACGCGCCGTGCATCCGCCAATGCGGGGCGTCGGCGTCTTACGCTCTCTCGATGATTCCCGGCAGTGAAGCCGCGCCGACACGGGGCGTCGGCGCGATCACCAAGCGGGACCGTCACCGAGAAGCGGCCCTCGAGCGGAAGCTGAACGAGGCGCAGCTCCGCGCCTCGGACCCCTCCTTCGCGCGAGGGAAGAGGCGACACGTCCGCGAGACCCGCCGGTATCAGCGCGCGCTCGCGGTACAGCGAAAACGACCACAAAGCGTCTTGAACGCGGTCGCTTTCTGTCTCGGCGCGCTGCTGCTCCTCGTCATCTATTTCAGCACGTCGTGGACCGTGGCATTGACGCTCCTCGGGTTGTTGCTCATCGACTTGCGGGCCATTCGCCGGCGACGGCGGAAGATGCGCGACTGAGAAGGCCCGTCCCCCGAGCTCACACCTCGGGACTCACCCCACGCGAGCCCGATGATGCGCGCTCGATGAGCCACGCCACGAGCAACCCATAGAACAACGCGATCAACGCCCCCAAGACGTTGTTCGCGATCCGATAACGGCCGACATGATGCACGCTCGCCGTGTCGGTGACTCCGTACAGCTCGATCGTCAGGATGAGAAAGGCCGTGCCGAACGCGGTGACGTACAACCGGCTCGTTCTCGCTCCGATCGTCACGACCGCGATGGCCGCGCAGACAATGGCCGTCGCCGCATGACTCAGATGCAGATTCAGTACCGCGATCACGAGCAGTGTGCCGGCGATCGTGGACATGGCTCGCCCGACGCCTCGCCAGCCGGTCATGTCCTGCACCGGCCGGATGACCAGCATCGCCGCAGTCGCTATCCAGCCGGCATACGGGATGTCGAAGGAGTAGCCGACGAGTATCGCGGTTGCCGCGGTGAGACCGAGCAGAGCTCCGTACGTCTTGACGTGCGGTGGCCGCATCGCGAGGAGACGTTCCCGGACATCGGCACGAGGTCGAAATTCACGCCACGGCAGCATCACGAGACATGACCACACCGAGCCCGCCATGAACGCGATCATCAAGCCCGCAGCCTTCGAGACCGTGTAGCCGGACCCGACGCCCAACGACGGGATCAAGATGCCGAGGAGGAGGGCACCGGCCGGTCTGAGCGAGGCCAGAACGGTCGCCGAGAAGCAGATGACGAAGAAGAGCAGCGCCGTCGCGAGCACTTCGTCCCAGTCGACGATGAGCGCCCCGAGCAGGATCCCGAACCCGAACAGGCAGCCGACGGCACCATAGACGACTCGGAGTTTTCGGGTCGGCGCGATCCCCATGAGCGACGTGGGGAGCAACCCGATCGCGAACGCGACCCCCACCGTCACGTGACCGAACGCGATGAGGAAGAACGCGGGCACGACGCCGAATCCCGCGTGCAGACAATCGTCCTTCGTGAGTTGGATGTAGCGAGGCATGTGACTGCAACCTCGAGCTGCGCAATTACGAACCGAAACTCATCATTCGTTGCAGCTCGCGTTCGACGAGATCGATATCGGCTTCGGAAAACGACACGACGATGCGACGACCCCGCGACGATGCGGCGCGCTCGATGTCGTGGACGGTGGCCGCGTCGGCGATGACGATCAGGTTCGCGGTGCTGTCGTCGACGAGTCGCTCGACCTCGCGCATGTCTGCATTCCGAAATGCGTCGATCTGATCACCGAGGTTCCCGAAGACCCCACCGAGGCCGGCGCCGACCGCGGCGACCGCCAGTACAGGCGAGAGAACGGTGCCGATGACGGCGCCGAGGCACGCGCCGAGGAGCGTTCCGTGCATACGAGGATCCACCGTCGTGGCAACCAGCTCATGCGAGGGATCTCCGCGTCGGACGACGGCTGCCTGGTAGTCGTCGACGCGCCCGTGGCTCTTCACCGTCTCGAGGTCTGCGAGGTCTTCCAACGCCACGCCGACGTCGTCGTATCCGACGACCAGAGTGATGAGCCCGTTGTCGGTCATTTCGCTGAGCCTCCCGACGCCCTGCACAGATTGCCTGCTCCGGACGATCTGTGCGAACTCCTCGCTCGAGCTACTGACCCGAATGCCGAATCTCCGTCATGAGTTGCTGCGTGGTTCCCAGGTGAAGTAGCGGATGGCGAGGAGGAGTCCGGCGACGCCCCACGCAGCCACGATGAGCACGTCGGTCCAGTGGAACGGCGTGCCGAGGAATCCGGCCTGCATTCCGGCCGCGAAATGGCGGATCGGGAAGACGCGGGCGATCCATTGGATCCAGCTCGGGGTGTTGTTGTCGAACGCGATGAAGATTCCCGAGAGGAACAACAGAGGCAGGATGCTGGCGTTGACGATCGGCGCGGCAGCATCACCGTTGGGGATGACGGCGGTGATGGCGAGACCGAGGCCGCAGAACGATGCCGCTCCGACCGCGAGCATGACGATGAATCGCACGAGGGTGATGCCGGTCGGGAGATCGGCGTTGTAGAACGCGTGACCGAACGCGGCCGTGAGCGCGACGAGCAGGAAGGCGATCAGGACGGCGTGAATGATCCGGGCCGCGAGGAATGACGAGGCCGGAAGTGGTGTCCCGTTGATGCGCTTGAGAACCCCGGCGTCGCGTTGGAAGGAGATCCCGATCGCGATGTTGTTGTAGCAGGCGGTGATCACCGCAAACGCGGCCATGGCAGCGACGTAGTACGTCGAGGTCTTCACGGCGAGAGATCCGAGATGTTGCGTGGAGTGGCCCAATAGCGAGGTGAAGATCACCAAGAACATGAGCGGGAACGCGAAGGTGAAGAACGCCGACGACGGGTTCCGCCAGAACGCCTTGTTGACGTACCGGACCTGCGAGCATGCCAGCCGCAGCGCCGTCACGACGTGCCCGGCCGTCGTTCGGATATCGCGTGCTGGTCGGGTGCGGTCAGCGCGAGATAGACGTCCTCCAACGACGGGCGTGTGACTTCGATCCCGTCGAGATCGACTCCGGTCTCGATCGCCCAGCCGGTGAGTTCGTGGAGCGCGCGCACGGGATCGTCGACTCTCACTTCGACGAACCGGTCGGGGTCGGGGTCGGCCGCGAACTCGACCGGTGGTGTGACGCCGGTCGGGAGCCGGAAACGGATCCGCGCCTGGGCACGATCGCGTTCACCGAGCGTCGCCGGTGGTCCCTCGGCGACGATGCGCCCGCCCGCGATCACGGCGACTCGATCAGCCAGGAACTGCGCTTCGTCCATGTAGTGCGTCGTGAGCAGGACCGTCTTGCCCAGCGCGGCAAGGTCCTTGATCATGTCCCAGGCCTCATGACGCGCCGACGGATCGAATCCGGTCGTCGGCTCGTCGAGGAACAACAGCTCCGGGTCACCGGCGAGCGCGATCGCAACGTCCAATCGACGTTGCTGACCTCCCGACAATGCCACGACGCGTTCGTCGCGCTTGGTGCTCAGACCCACGAGCTCGATCACCTCGTCGATCCCGCGCGGATTTGGATAGAACGCCGCGTACATGCGCACCGTCTCGGCGACCGTCAGGTACCGCTCGACGCCCGTCGACTGCAACACGATCCCCACTCGAGGCTTCAACCCGACGCGCTCGTGCTGCGGATCGCACCCCAACACCAGCACGTCGCCACCGTCGCGGGCGCGGTATCCCTCCAGGATCTCGCACGTGGTGGTCTTGCCCGCGCCGTTCGGACCCAACAACGCGAAGATCTCACCCCGGCGAATATCGAGATCGATCCCCCGGACCGCCGGCACCCCCGAGTACGACTTCGTCAAATCTCGCACTCGCACCGCGAACGCACCGTCCGCCAACTCCGGCACGGCACCGCGGTCACGCTGCGTCCCTCTTGGCACGCCCGCCGCGGGATGCTCGAGCAACGATCGCTCCTCGCGGGACAGCTTCCGCAGCGGCCGGCCACACTCCGGGCACCGGTACGGACCCAGCCGGACCCGGATCCGCCGTACCAGATACACGATGAACGGAAAGCTCGGGCCCTCCGCCGGCTTCACGCCGTGGACTTGCCCGTGTTCGGCACACGCGCCAATCGCACGATGCCTCGCGCGCTCCGACCCCTGCGGGACCACCGAGCCATCATCCTCGCTCGGCGTGAACCGATCAACCGCCGGGCGTCGCGGCGCGGCGGCGAGTGTCGGTGGCCCGTTGCGACGGAACGGTCGTACGCTGCCGTTGCACCTGCAGCGAGGAGCGTCGAATGGGCGAGCCGACGGTCGATGTCCTGTTCGATCCGGGAGGCTCTCGCACGACGCTCGCCGCGGCGGCGTCCGGCAGTCCCGTCGCCATCGATGCGACGACGGGTGCCGTGTTCGTGCTTCGGTACGAAGAGCTCGAACGGTTGGCACACGATCCGCGGCTGGTCGGCGTGGGACTGACATGGTTCGACGTGATGGGGATCCAGGGCGACCTCCGCGAGTGGTACGGCTCGTTGATGTTCACCAACGAGGGCGAAGCACACACCCGGTTGCGTCGCCTGGTGAGCCGGGCGTTCACGCCTCGGTCGGTTCAGCAACTCCGGCCGAGAGCTGCGCAGCTGATCAAGGAGCAGTTCCTCGAGCTCGAGTCCCGCGGTGAGGGCGATCTGGTGCAGCTTCTCGCTCGCACCTCGGTGCGCGTCATGAGTCACCTGCTCGGTGTGCCCGAGAACGACGTGGACGTCTGGGGATCCTGGGCCGACGCGCTCAGCCCGGTGTTCGGATACATGGACCCCGAACAGATCGTCGCGGCCGAGACGGCGCTCGCGGAACTCGTGACCTACCTGGGAGCGCTGGTGGAGCAGCGAGATGCTGCCCCGCGTGACGATCTCGTCAGCGCACTCGTGCGCGCCGAGGAGGACGGCGAACAGCTGCGGCGCGACGAGGTGATCACGATGGTCACCAACCTCTTGGTGGCGGCGCACGACACCACGACGAGTCAGATCGGTTGCACACTTCTCACCTTGCTGAGCCATCCAGCTGGTGTCGCCCGACTCCGCTCCGAACCCGACCTGGTCCCCGCGGCCGTGACCGAATCGATGCGATACGAGCCGAGCATCGGCATGATTCCGCGGACCGCAACGGCGCCGGTCGAGCTCGGTGGCGCCGAATGGCCGGCGGGAACGATGGTGGTGCTGTCGGTCCTCACCGCGAATCGCGACCCGGATGTCTGGGAAGATCCCGACTCCTTCGTGCCCGATCGCTTCGCGCGACCGGGCGCGCCGCACCTGTTGTCGTTCGGTACCGGCGTGCACTACTGCCTCGGCGCCAACCTCGCACGCCTCACGCTGGAAGAGACGGTCGCGGCGTTCGTCGCCCGCGACATCATTCCCGAGCAGGACCTCGAAGCCGTCGAGTGGCGTCAAGTCCTCGGCCGCAGCCCGGCAAGCCTGCGAGTACGCGCCCGGGCGTAACGGGCGGCGACGGTCGGTCCGGTTCACCGGCGTGCGGTAGTCGCGGTACCTCGCGGATCTCCCGCTGGTACGGTCCGCGCAATGGGCCTGCGTGACCGTCGGTTCGCCTGGGTCGGGGCCGCGGTCCTGCTCGTCGCGGCGACGGCATGTTCGTCGAGCAGTCCGTCTCGCTCGTCGGCCACGACGTCCGGCAACCCGACAGGCACCGCGGCGACGGGAACCACCGCGACGGCAACCGCGGCGAAAGGGATCGCGAAGATCCGGCACGTCGTCGTGATCATGCAGGAGAACCGGTCGTTCGACAGCTACTTCGGGACGTTCCCGGGTGCCGACGGGATACCGGCGTCGCACGGTCAGTTCACGGTGTGCCTGCCGAACCCCGCGACGAAGGTCTGCGAGAAGCCGTACCACGACTCGGCCGACATCAACGGCGGTGCCGATCACACCAACGCGGCGGCGATCGCGGATGTGAACGGCGGGAAGATGAACGGGTTCGTGGCCCGCGCGGAGTCGAGCGCGAGAGGCTGCAGCGTCACCCAGAACCCGGCGTGCGCACAGAGCAACACACCCGACGTGATGGGCTACCACGACGCGCGAGAGATCCCGAACTACTGGACCTACGCGCAGGACTTCACACTCGACGAGCACATGTTCGAGCCGGTCGCGTCATGGAGCCTGCCCGATCATCTCTACATGGTCTCGGCGTGGTCGGCGTTGTGCCGCAACGCGCGCCCTTCCAGCTGTACGAACGACATCATCGGTCCCTACACACCCGCGCAACAGCAGCGTTTCGTCAACCGCGCGATCGCGACCGGGACCGCGCCCGTCAAGGATGCGTGGACCGACATCACGTACCTGCTCTACACGCATCACATCAGTTGGGGCTACTACATCGAGAACGGCACCGAGCCCGACTGTGAGGACAGCGCCGCGACCTGCCCCGCCCGGCCGCAGAGCTACCGCACACCGGGTATCTGGAATCCGCTGCCCTTGTTCACCGACGTGCAGCAGGACG
>DATMUX010000027.1:0-5731 GCA_035563695.1 Acidimicrobiia bacterium | reverse complement strand
AGCGACGGCGACGATCAGGGCGAGCGCCCGGGCAAGCTGTTGCGCGGCGCCCGCTGAGGCTCACGATCACAGCCCGGGCTTGGCGACCATCAGCGCGATGATGACCACGACGATGATGTCGAGCGCCGCGCCGCCCGCGCCGAGGCGCTTGCCGATCGCCTCGATCTCGGTGACCTGAGGGGGCGGCCCGCCGGCCCGCGGCGGTCCCTGCTCGATCTCGCTCATGAGGGCGATGATCCGCTTCGAGCCCGGGATCATGACGCCGTGCGAGATCCCGAGGGCGACGACGTAGAGCAGCAGCGACAGCCAGATCCACGTCTGGTCGAACTTGATTGCGTCGTGGCTGGCGAGCACGAGCAGGATGCCCCAGACGGGGATGGTGTAGATGACGAACTCGGCGACATTGCTGACGTAGAAGTTGGCCTCGAGCACCGCCCGGGCGGCCGGTCCCTCGCGCTTTTGCGCCTGGGCGGCGTAGAGGCCGTTGAGCATCACGGCGCCGATGCCGACGACGACGCTCAGGATGTGCAGCACGAGGAGGAGCTTGTACCACCCGCCGATGGTCTCGAAGAGTGCGATCACGGGCGAGATTCCACCACAGGCGGGCGCGCCCGGGGCGGACCCGACACCCCGCACGCCTGGCCGGAAGTTCCCGGCCGGAGGCCCATCGGCCCTACGCCGCCGGCTGACCGGGGTGTTCGATGAGCACGTGCTCGGGTCGGTGCTCGACGTGTTCCGGTTGCGTCAGTACTTCAACGTCGTGGTGCGCGGGCGCGACGTCGTCGCCGGGTTGCGCGACGACGCCGGATTCCTCGACGACATGCGGCGCGCGCTCGTGCCCTTGCCGTTCGTGGACGCCTGGCCCGCGCCCGTATCACCGTTCCCGCGGTCACGCTCGATCGACGAGCCCGCGTCGCCGAAGCGGATCGCGCTGCTCGCGACCGGCGGGAGTGGCGCGCTCGCCTCGGTGGTCGGCGTCGCCCGGGCCTTCGAGGACCGCGGCATGCGGCCGTCGTTGATCTCGCTGTGCTCGGGTTCGGCGCTGTTCGGCTTCCCGATCGCGTCGGGACTGCCGGCCGACGACGTCGCGCGCTTCACGCTCGGCCTGCGCCCGCGCGACTACGTTGATGTCGACTGGCGGCGCCTGGCGCTCCTGGTGCCGACGCTCGCGCGCGGCTTCGCCGGCGTCATCCGCGGCGAGCGACTCGAGGCCACATACCGCGATCTGCTCGGCGACATGACGCTGGCGGAGATGCCGGTCCCGGCGTACGCACCGATCTGGAACGTCGAGGAGAACCGCGTCGAGTTCCTCGGGCCGCGCACGCACCCGAACGTCACCGTCGCGCGCGCGGTGCGGATGGCCGTATCGCTGCCGCTGTTCCTCGAGCCGGTCGAGCTCGGCGGCTTCTCGTGGTGCGACGGCGGAATCGTCGACATATTTCCCGTGCTGCCCGCGCTGGAGATCGAGCCGCAGCCCGACGCCGCGGTCGCGGTGAACGGCTTCTATCCCCGCGACTTCATCGGTGAGGACGCGCGCGGTTGGGAACGGCGGTCGTTCAGCATCGTGACCGTCGCCGGGCAGGTCCGCACGTGCCAGCAGGTCCAGCTCGCCCGCGTCAACGTGCAGCGGCTGCGCGCCGCGCTGCCGGTCGCGATGATCGAGCCCGTGCCGTACGAGAAGGTGCGCGGGCTCGGCTTCTACCGCCAGTTCCTCAACAACCGGGAGTGGCCGGAGTTCATGCGCGCCGGTCGCGCGGCCGCGGCGCGCGCCCTCGACTCGCTGGGAATCTCGCGTCACGGCACGACGCCCGGGCCGCAGCGGGGCGGGTCGGGGCTCGGCGGCGCGGGCGGTGCGTCGCGCGCCGCGTCGATCTCGGATCTCAGCGTTTCCGCCAGCACGTGAGCGCCGAGCTTCGTGTAGTGGACGCCGTCGAAGCGATACGCGCCGAGGTCCGGACGGATCACGTGGTCGATGGTCGCGACCGACACACGGTCCGGGCTCGCGGCAGCGACGTAGGTCAACACCGCGTTGAAGTCGTCCATCCAGGGGCCGGGAAGCTGGATGACGTACGCGTTGGGTGGGCCGACAGTGCCGTCGCCGGGACCCACGGGCACACCTATTGGTTCGTTTCGGCGTGGCACGCGGCGTTCGGCGGACTCACGCCATCGACAACGAGCGATTGCACGTACCGATCGACCGACGTTCAGTGCTCCTGCGATGGCCAAACGCGCGCGACGACCTCAGTCTCGACCACACTGAGACAGGACGCCGGGTTCGCCACTGGCTCACTACCCCCCAGACGACCAGATTGCGGGAAGGTAGATCAACGCCTCGTCCTTTGAAGAGTCCGTCGACCGACCACACGCTCACGCTCGACCCCGGAACCCCACGGCGTGACCAACATCACAAACCGCGCACCACGAACCCACCGTCAACTCAACGACCTGTCACGGCACCCGAGATTCGAAAGTCCATCCTCCCTGGACTCGGTGCGTCTTGGCACCAAGAGGGACCGGAGCCCCGGACCGCCCCCGCGACCGCTCACACGAACCCCGGAGCCCAGACCCAAACGGCAACCGCCACACCGAGCCAGCGCACAACACCCCGCCCGACGCGGGACACGGACAGGACGGCGTTCCGATGGCCGGGCCGTCTCCGTGACGCGTCCCTCACCGCGCACGCGGAGACGGGAAACGTGGACCAACGGGCGGAGTACAACCTCAGAGGCATTCCTGAACGCGACACAGACCGCGTATCGGAGGGCGTGGGTGGCGTTGTTGATCCTTCTGCTGCTTGCAGTCGTGCAGCGCATCGCGGCGCGTCTGGGGCGCGGTCGCCGGACATCGAGATCAGATACTGAACGCGCTCTCGTCGATGAAGCGGTGCCGGATCTCGTCGAAGATCGCGTCCGCGCCCGCTGGCGTGTACGGAGGCGATTGCGCCAGACAGATCACGTCGAACGGCACACGCGCCTGGTACAGATTCCAGGGCGTTGTTGCGAATGGGACCAGCGGCTCGGTCCGTTCGGCCGCCGGATTACCGCCGAGCAGCTTTTCCTTCATCTCGTCTGGCCGAACGGCCTTCAGTTGGAGGTTCTCCGCCGTGATGTCGAAGTTCTGCATGTGATAGCGCATGACGTCGTTGCCGCCGTCGTCGTTGTAGACGACGAGTAGATCCGATAACCATCGGCATGCGATCGCGAACGCGAGGAAGTTCCCGTCTCCGAATCCGCGAATACCCATTTCCGGGTAGCAACGGTTCTCGGGCTCCTCGAATAGCAGCTCGGTCATGAGGTGCAGGTAGCCCAGGTCGCCCATACCCAAGTCCGCATGCGCGTCGACGTGCGTCACGGAAAACGGCGCGGTCAGCGCGCCGGACTCGATGGCGGTACGCCAACGCGCGAACAACTCGCCGTGGTTCGTCACGACGAAGCCGGGAAGCGGGCCCGTGAGCGCGCAACCCTCCTCGAGGAAGACGATCGCGTCTTCAAGCGACCACGCCGGATAGTCAGTGTCGTCCAAGCGCTCGGTCTGAGTCGGCCAGTACGCGACGCCACGAACGAAAAAATCGAGGTCGATGTCGAGCATGCGCAGCACGACGGGGGACTGTACTTCGGTAACTGCGTCACCCGTCGAGTAGCGCATAGCGATCCGCCCATCGGATCACCCGCGGTCTCGGCCAGCGATCCATCGTCGCCGTCTCCATCGCGCGCGCCGGCCGTCACGACCACATATCGCAGAAGCGGGTCGTCAGAGTCGTCGGTTACCCGAACGTGCTTGCGCGCTCACGCGGCGAGGCAACGACGGCGAACCGTCGTGGGTAATCGTGCGTTCCCGAATCGCGATTGGGGGCCCTCCTCCAAAATGCGACTGGATGTCGAGATCCACATCACCGCCGTTGGTCCACGTTTTCCGACTTCGCGTCCGTGGTAGCGCGTCAGGAACGGTGCGGGATCGACCCTCCGAATCGCTCCCCGCCCCTTTGCCTGTCGGGCGGGTGTTGTGCGGTGTGTCCGTGTGCCGGCTGCCGTTTCTGTTTCGGCTCCTCGGTGCGTGTGCGCGATCGCGGGGGCGGTTCTGGGCTCTGGTCCGCGGACTCGAACCCCGAACCTGTCACGGAAGCCGCCAAGATCCGACAACCCCATCGTCCCTGGGCACCGATCGAAGGGGGGATATAGCTAAGGAGGTGAACGCGGACACGTCCGGGGCGCCCGCACGCCGCCGCCTTCACTCTTCGTGGCGGTGGGTGATGTTGAGCCTGCGGTGGTCTCCGACTAATCGGTGTGCTCTGAGGACTGCGGTCAGCTGACCCGTTCGGCCCAGACTCCGCGACCGCACGTCCATGCGAACAAGATGGTCGGCGTCGAGTTGGCGCCAGGCGCGGGTGATCGGGCAGAGGCAGGCATCGATGCGATCATCCGCCCACCTTCGACCGCGCTCTGAGCCGATTCCCCCGAGCGCGTGCCGCGTTAGGACCAGATGTATTCCTCGGCGATCGCGCCATCGCGCCATTTGGCAACTGTCACCATGCGGCCTCCGCCTTCGAACTCGCCGATGACACATGTCCATTCGCCGGATCCGAACGCGATCGGGTGGGATGTTATTTGCGGCGGGGTACCCCCGGCTGACTCGACGTAGGCCTTCATGGCATCGATGTGCTCGTCGATGCCATAAGTTACGGGTTGACCCTTCCAATCCACCAGCACGTCGTCGGTGTGGTGGCGGGCGAATACGCCGTGCCAGTCGGCGTTGTTCCATCCGGTGAAGTCGAGGTCATCCATGCCCTTGAGGTTGGCTGGGACCTGGTCATCGTTCATGGCTCTCGCTTTCGAGATGAGCGACGATTGCTCGTCGCTTGGTCGTGGACGGGTCGGACGTGTTCAAACGGGTGGGTTCAACGGGATCGGATGGCTTCGGCTTCGATGTCGATCGTGATGTCGTCGCCGATCATCATGCTCCGCGCCTCTTTGCTCAGCTCCGCGACGAGGCCGAATGCGCTTCTCGTGATGGTCCCTGTGGTGTGGAACGCCGCTCGGGGCTTTCCGGATGAGTCGGTAATGGACCCACCGAAATGCCCCGTCAGCGGGACGGGACGAGTGACTCCGCGAACGGTGAGGTTCCCGAGCACACCTCACTGTCCCCCCGGGCGCTCGATGACGTCGGTACTGCGGCAGGTGTTCGCCTCAGCATGATGCCCGATCTTGAGTGACCGGACCAGCGAGGTCAGTCGCGCACCACGATGGGCCGCGAGGGAGGCAGTCCTGCGCTGAGGCCGTCGCACGAGACGCATGCAGTGCGATGGGATGCCGTCGGTACTCGGCCATAAAGGCCCGGAACAGCGCCGCCGTGGCGGCGACGTCCTCGCGGCAGTAGGTGAAGGAGTCCTCGGTCACGATGCCGTGGGTCACGTTCCGCTTCGTGTACCCGACGCCGTACGCTTCGCTGCACGACTCCAGGCTCCCGGGGGGCCCGGGGATAACGCAATGCACACCGTCCGGAAGTCCAGAAAATGGCCGCGGAACCGTTCGTCGTCTCCGTCGGGCTTCGTGAACCCGATGAGGTGCCGCCTCAGGAGTCTCCCGACCCGGTGTTGATTCTCTAGTGGCCGCGGTGGTGGTGATCGTGGTGCGGCACGCTGGTCGTCGTTGTGGAGTCCGCGATCGTGGTCGTCGTCGTGGAGTCCGCGATCGTGGTCGTCGTCGTGCCACCCGCGGTCGTGGTCGGCGTCGTG
>DATMUX010000026.1:0-6235 GCA_035563695.1 Acidimicrobiia bacterium | reverse complement strand
GCAACAGAGCGAAGCATGCGGGGAGTTCCCAACGCTCCAACGGCTTGGCGACGTCGAACGCGCCGGGCTTGCGTTCCAACAGGGCCAGGTAGTGGCGCGGGTCATAGGTCGTGCGTTCCTTGGCCCAGCAGCGTCGGTGACGAGCGACGACGGTCGGGCCAACCGCTATGCGGACCTCATCGATGCCGCCGATCACGGTCACGTCATGATGCGCCCATGCGGTCGGAACCGAGTAGTCGTTGCGGTCGAACCGCACCAACGACAACGAGTTCACCCTCGCGCCGACCACACGTCGGGCTTCGAACGCGTTCGTCGGCAGCGGCAACAGCGCGGCCCGGTCGATTTCCAACAGCTCGGCCTTCGTCTGCACCTTGCCCCGAACCCGACGGGTGAGGTCCCCCAGACAGCACGCCTCCAAATAGGTGTTCAGCGCGGCGAACGAGCCGAACTCCGGGACCGGGACCATCGTGTTGCGGCGCCCGTAACCGACCAGGCCCTCGACCACGCCTTTCTCGTTGCCCCGGGCGACCCGACAGAAATGATGCGCGAACAAGAAGTGCGACTCGAGCCGCAAGAACTCGCGGGTCAGGTCCCGTTCCCGGCCGATCACCTTGCGCACCGCGATCGTCGTGTTGTCGTAACTCGTCCGCGTCGGCACCCCGCCGAAGAAGTCGAACGCGGCGACATGCGCAGCCTGGAACGTCTCGGTGCACTCCCGCGGATACACCGACAGATGCCACGCATCCGAAAACGGCAACGTCATCACCGCGAACGCCGCCTTCCGACGCTCACCGCCGATCACGACCGTTGCTTCACCGAAATCGAACTGGGCCTCGCCCGGCAGGTGGCTGAGCGGAACGAACACCTCGCGCCCATGCCGCTTCGTTTGGGCGACGTAGCGGCGGACTTGAACCTCGCTGCCGCCATAGTCGTGCTCGTCGCGGAGGCGGTGGAAGATCCGCCGAGCGGTGTGCCGCTGCTTCGCAGGCGCGAACCGATCGGCCGCCAACATCTCGTCGATCAACCCGACGAACGGTCCCAACTTGGGCAGCGCCCGCGGGACCCGGGATCGATACCCCGGCGGCTCGGGATGCTCAAGGATCTTCTCCAACGTCCGCCAGCCCAGCTGGTAATCGCGGCAGATCTCGCGCTGGGAGACCCCCTCGACGAGCACCTTGCGCCGGGTCTCTGACCACAGCTCCATATCGGTATGCACCCTTCTCCCGTTCGCTCGCCGGACCCTCCGAGGAAGCCTCAGGGAGCCCAAACCAGCCGACCGGGACCGTCAGGTGCTGCCGTTTTCGACGATCACACACCCATCACGGGTGCTGTCATTTTCGATGAGCATTCACAGCACCGGCATGACGGGCGAACCGTTTTATGGGGATGTGGACCGCGCTTGGTCGGTCAGGGGCATGAGAAGCTCGATCGCCTTCGCTGTTGCCTGTTCGAAGTCCAACTCACCGCCGGCGCTGCGTTCACGCTCGTAGTCAGTTTCGCCGAGGCGGTGTTGCGCGTCCTGGAGGAGTTGATCGTGACGCGGTACCCATAACGGCCAGAGGCCGGCACCCATGTTTTCAATGATGGCGTCGGCCGCAGCCTGTACACGTGCCGCGTCGGGCCAGTCGTCGGCGAGCGTGAGCAGGAACGCCGCGCTGTTCAACGTGCCCACGCCTGCGTACGCCATCCGTAGATCGGCGAGCGTCGCGAGGCTCTGGATGATCTGCGACGCGGCTTCGGTGAGGCGGCCTTGCCATATGAGCAGCTCTGCCATGTTGTCGCGCGCGAGTGCGACCCACAGCGCGTCGCCGGTGTCATTCGCTGCCGCGAGCATCTCTGCGAAGAGCGTCTCTTCGCCGGCGAAGCGTCCCACGGCCGCGTTCAGCCGACAGAGTGCACTCAGAGACACAGCTTCAGACCACCGATCAGCATGGTCTCGTGCCAGTCGTATCGCGTCGGCGGCCGTCAGCCGTGCGCTGTTCTCGTTGCCGAGGGCTCCAAAGACCATGGTCGACATGAAGCTTGTGAGGATGCGCAGGTCTGCGTCGCCCTCGTGTTCCGAGATCGCCCGCGCTTCACTCAACTCCTGGTCGGCGACCGTGTAGTCGTGCCGCCAGGTGGCAAGGAACGCGTCGGCGGCGAGTAATCGCCCGCGTTGGAGCGTGGGGAGCGGTCCTTCGGCGTCGAGTGCGCCGCGTGTCCAACGACGTCCCTCAGTGACCGAGCTGCGCAGCCAGTAGTAGAGCCAGAGCGACCAGCACATGTTTGCGACGTCGACTCGATGGCCGTGGGCCAACAGCCAGTCGAGGGTTGCGTCGATGTCATCGGCGTCGGCATCCAGCTGCGCGATCACTGCACGTTGTCCGACGCCGCGTAGGCCCGCGAACGCGGTCTGGACAATGTCGCGGTAGTACTTCGCATGTCGGGCCGCGACGGTGTCGTAGGTCGCGGAATCGAGCTTTGCGAGTGCATATTCGCGGACGATCGCGAGCATCGAGAACCGAGCGCCGCCGGCGTCCACATCGGGACGCAGCAAGCTGTGGTCCACGAGGACGGCAAGGAGGTCGAGGACGTCGACGTGTTCGTCGAACTCGACGACGGCTTCGGCTGCCTGTAAGGGGAAGGGCCCGGCGAACACGCCGAGCTGCGTGAACGCCGCCGCCGCGGCGCGCGGGAGCTGGGAGTAGCTCCAGTCCATCGTCTGGCGCAGGGTCCGTTGCCGTTCGGGAATGTCGGGCGAGCGCGCGGTGAGGTCGAGCACTTCGTCGAGCCGGTTGGCGAGCTCGTCGATCGACATGACGTTCGCTCGGGCGGCGACGAGCTCGACAGCTAGCGGCAGACCGTCGAGGCGACTGCAGATACGCGCAACTGTCGTTGCATCGTGCGCGGTGATGCGGTAGCCGTGCCGGACCGCCGCCACCCGTCGGGCGAACAGTTGTGCCGATTCAGAGCGGGCGACCTCTTCAGCGCGATCGCTAATGCGGGGCACACCAAGTGGGCGCACCAGAAACTCCTCTTCGCCGCTGAGACGCAACGCGGTTCGGCTCGTCACGAGGACTCGCAGCTCGTCCGTCTGCTCGATCAGCCGCGCGACTTCGCCGGCCGCAGGGAGGAGGTGCTCGAAGTTGTCGAGCACAAGGAGCTGTCGCCGGTCGCGCAGCGAATCCGAGAGCAGTTCCGAAAGTGGTTCTTGGCCGAGATCATTGAGCCCGATCGCGGTCCCGATCGCCTCCAGGAAATCGTCAGGCCGACGCGCGGCGAGCGAAACGAACGCCGCGCCGTCCGGAAACCGGTCAGCGGCAGCGCGCGCGACCTCGATGGCGAGCCGGGTCTTTCCGATGCCGCCGGGTCCGGTCAGCGTGGCGAGCCGCTTCCCGTCACTCGTGATCAACGCAACAAGCTCGACGATCTCGTGCTCGCGACCGACAAACTCGCTCGCCGGGCGCGGCACGTGAAACGCAGCTTGTGGGACCGTGCCGGCCCGAAAGCGCTCCGTCATGAGCACGGCGAGATCGTCAACCAGTTGCGTCTCCAACTCCGCAGCCGACGAGAACGGCTTGTACGACGCGGCGCCTGCCTCGCGCGCGATGAGCTCCTTCAATCTGGGGTCTCGCTCAGGTGCGGGTCGCTTGATGTAGAGCAGGCGCGGCAACTCGTTGGCGTGTATCAACTCGTCTTCGAGTCCAGAGATCTCCATATCGGGCGCGACCCAGCCGTACTGCTCGCCGTAGATGCCGACAAACACATGACTCTGACGCAGATACGCGAGATACAGGGCACGAGGCGGATACGGCCGCGCCCCCAACTCGAACATCACCGGCGTCAGCCGCAACCGCTCAATCGCCCCGCGGGCCGCTGCTCGCTCCTCCGCGAGCTCGTTCAGCGTTGACGACACGAACACCCGAAGACGCTGGTCCGGCGTCAGGATGCCCGCAACGATCTCGGTCGGTCGCGGAGGCTCCACTGCAGCACACATTCCAGCAGCCTCTCCCCAGGCCGGAGTGGATCCCGGTACGCCGGACATCGTGATTATGCCGAGGTATCCCGGCATAGGTGCAACGTCGTGCTTGAACGGCACCCGTGAGAGCAACGGTTTAGCTTGATCGAATGCGTCTGCCTACCGACGCACTTCGGCAATGAACGCGTTGAACGCCGGCTCCATCTCCTCGGCCCACCTCGTTCGCATCTCGGGCGACATACCCGCGAGCATGCCTTCACGCTGTTCCTGGTCGAGTTGTTCTCGCACGAGGCCCAGAGGGAGCCACACTTTGTCGGCTCGAAAGGTCATCATCGCGTGAGCGGACATTCTCCCCCATTCCTCAGCACTCATCCACCGCGCGGCGAGGGGCAGCATCACCGCCTCCTCCTCAGCGAGGTGGGGCCGTAGCACCTCGGCGATCGAGCAAACCGCGTCGATGACCGCTTGGGCATTGTCGGTTGAGGGTGCCGCCCGCCACTCAGCAATGGCGGATCGTGCTGCATCCATCGGTTCGTGCAACAACTTGTGCTGGTCGTCGATCCGAATGAGCTCGGACCGACTTCCGGGACAGCGCTGTTCGAGGACGGGGTAGATCAACTCGTCCTCGCCGACATGGTGGCCGTGCAGGAACTCGACCACATTTTCATAGAACGAACCGACTGCCTCGACGTGCTTCGGGTCAAGACCAGCGCCAGCGACGTAAGCCGGGGCCGCGTCGAGCGCGCCAATGAGTGCCCGGTGAGCCGCGTACATGTCCGATACGTCGGTGTCGTAGTTGCCAGGCGTTGTCACGGCACCCATGTTGCCCGCTCTGGCGCATTATCGCCACCGGCGGCCGCGGTACAGGACGACGGCCCGGGGGTGTCCCCACCGCCGGGTATGGGCCGCCTTGCGGATCCCGACGGAGCGTCGCGTCAGCCGGGGAGAAGGGCGATTGGGTTGGCGCGAGGGTTTGAAAGCTGTCGCACCAGGTCCACCTGATGGGACTCGAAACCGCCGACCAATACACTGCGGGCGCTGGGCGGGGCGCGATCCGGCCCAGTCGGGTGCGACTATTCAATCCTCGGCGAACTCGGCTTGCGCGACCGCGTCGCGGCGGTGGTCTTCGCGTTCGAGCACGGGTTGGCGACGGCCGGGCGGGGCGCGGTCGACGCGTCGAGCTGACGCACGCCGCCGCGCGCGACGGTTCGTGCGGCCGCTACATCCGGCGCAGCAGCGTGACGACCTTGCCGTAGATCTGTACGTCGGCCGGGTCGTAGACGAGGTCGTCCATCGACTCGTTGGCGGGCCGGAGCACGATCTTGTTGCGCTTCCGGACGAACGTCTTCACCGTCGCCTCGTCGCCGGGGATGCCGGCGACGACGATGTCGCCGTTGTCGGCATCGGGCTGGGAACGGGCCACGACGAGATCGCCGGCGAAGATGCCCACGTCGATCATCGAGTCGCCACGGACGCGCAACATGAACAGCTCGCCGTCGCCGCAGAGGTCGGCCGGTATCGGCATCGTCTCTTCGATGTGCTCGGCCGCGAGCACGCCCGTGCCGGCGGCGACGTCGCCCACGAGCGGGACGTGGCGCACGGGCCGGCGCTCGACGGCCGCGCCGGTGATGGGCTCGAGCGCGATCTCCATCGCGCGCGGCTTGCTCGGGTCGCGGCGTAGATAGCCCTTGTCCTGCAGCGCCGCGAGGTGCGCGTGCACGGTCGACGGTGAGGACAGGCCGACGGCATCGCCGATCTCGCGCACGCTCGGCGGGTAGCCGCGCCGCACGACCTCGGCGTCGATGAAGTCGAGAACCTGGCGCTGGCGTGCGGTGAGCGGGTTCTGGGTGGGGTGCGGGGCGGGTTGGTCGGGCACGGAGTCGACGCTAACACGATCATGCGTTCGGGGCAAACACCCGTTCGATATTTCCCTTGACACCGAACAGGCGTTCGGCCAACGTAGCTGTCACACCCATCTGGTTCGATCAACCCGCCGGGTCCATCCGGGACCCGCCCACGAGCTCCAGGAGCCGATCCGATGGCCGCAGTCGTCTCGCTCGAACCCCGTCACCTCGAAGACTGGTCCACGTGGTCGCCGGCCCGCCCCGCGCCGCGCCTGGTGCTCGTCGAGTCCCCGTGCCGTCTCCCTCGCCCCCGGCCGGCGCGCCGCCATCAGCGTGCCGTCTACCGACGCCGGCGCGTCCTCGCCGCGCTGGTCGGCCTGGGCCTCGTGCTGACGATCGCGCGTGCGGGTACGGCGCTCGGCGGGTTGTCCCC
>DATMUX010000025.1:0-2476 GCA_035563695.1 Acidimicrobiia bacterium | reverse complement strand
CCGCCGTACCGGCGCCGGGCCACGACTCGTCACTCGGGTGTCACGCCCAGGTACTCGGCGATGCGCGCGAGCATCCTCGGGTCGAGCACGCGCTCGCGCAGGAGCATCTCCTGCACGACGACGGCGCCGAGCCGACCGTCCGCGCTGCGCAGCGATCCGGCGTACACGCCGCGCGAGCTCGCCGCCTTCATCGGCCACAGCTCGAGCAGCATCCACTCGTCGGCGCGGACCGGTTCGTGGAACCACAGCGCATGGTCGATGCTCGGCCCCCCGGCGGGCAGGCCGGGCACCTCGACCTGGCCGAAGCCGGAGCCGAGGTCGGAGATGTAGACGAGCGCGCAGGCCTGCACGAGCGGGTTGTCGCCGAGCGGGTGCGGCGTGCGCACCCACAGCAGATCGGAGTGGCGCACCTGGCCGTCGCCGATCCGGGTCGGTACGACCTCGCGCACCTCGACGAGCACCGGCGTCGGTCGCTCCGGCAGCGTCTCGGGATCGGGCCCACCACGCGTCGCGACCGCGTCGTATGTCGCGCCCGGCTCGCGCGCGTGGAACGACGCCAGCATCGAGAAGATGACTTCCCCGTCCTGCACCGCGCGCACGTGACGCGCCGAGAACGACCCGCCGTCGCGGTCGCGGTCGACGTGGAAGATGACGTCGCGATCCACGCGACCGGGTCGCAGGAAGTAGCCGTGCAGCGAATGCGGCAGGCGCTCGGACGGCACCGTTGCGCCCGCGGCGCGCAGCGACTGCGCCGCGACCTGGCCCCCGTACAACGACACGCGCTCGCGCGCCGTCGACTCGTTCTGGCCGCGGAACAGATCGCGGTCGAGCATCTCGAGATCGAGCAGGCCGGCGAGATCGCGCTTGGTCACGGCCTCATCATCGCGTCACGACGATGTTCATGTGCCATCTGACGGCGCTATGCGCCGTCAGATGGCACCGGAACGAACCCGGCAGAAGCCGCACCCGAACGTACCGACGCCACACCCAGCCACCGCCGACCCCCACCACTGGCGCAACCACATACTCACTGGGCAATCTGTGCGTGATGTCTGTCGAGACGAGGTACGCAGCCGTAGGGGTCGACGACGTCGCGTACCAGGTCGTGGGCGATGGTCCGTTGAACCTGTTGTGCTGTTACGGCCTGGGTAGCCAGATCGATCTGATATGGGATTTCCCGCCGGTCATCGCGGAGCGTTTCGGGACGTTCTTTCGCACGATCCAGTTCGATCGTCGAGGCACCGGCGCATCCGATGCTCTCCCGCGTGACCGGTTCCCGACCTGGGAGGAGTGGACCCTAGATTTCGCCGCCGTGTTGGACGCCGCCGAGTGCGAGGACGCGGCGATCTATGCGGAGTTGGACGCGGCACCGATCGCGCTGTTGTACGCGGCGACTCATCCTGAGCGGGTCCGCGCGTTGGTGTTGGCGAACGCCACGGCGCGGCACCTGGTCGCGGACGACTATCCGATCGGCTTTTCGCAGCGACAGATCGACCTGCAGCGTCGCGTCGTCGAGAACGGGTGGGGTACCAACGAGTGGATCGAACAGTGGTTCCCGAGCGTGGCGCATGATGCAGCCGTCGTGAGGAACCGTGCGCGGATGTTCCGCGCGGCGGCGACGCCTCGTACGGCGGCGGCGCAGTTCCGGTACATCTTCGAGAGTCTCGACGTGCGGCACGTGCTTCCTTTGGTTCGCGTGCCGACGCTCGTGCTGCATAACGTCCCGAACATGTTTCCGCTCGAGCAAGCGCGTTACCTTGCGGACCATATCGACGGCGCGAAGCTCGTCGAAGTTCCCGCTGAGGGCGACGTGAATGTGATCGGCGGGTCCGTTTCGGTGGTCGTTGACGAGGTCGTCGAGTTCCTGACCGGCGAACGCCCGGTTGTCGAAGTCGACCGCGTCCTCACGACGGTCGTGTTCACCGACATCGTCGGATCAACGGAACAGCTCGCCGCGATGGGCGATCGCCGATGGCGCGCGGTACTCGATTCACACGACGGCGCAATGCGAGAGGTACTCCGCCGCTTCGGTGGACGTGAGATCAAGACAACAGGTGATGGCTTCTTCGCCTCGTTCGACGGGCCTGCACGGGCCATTCGTTGCGTCGGCCAGATCGTCGACGCGGCGGCAGAGCTTGGAGTAAGACTGCGGGCAGGTCTGCACACCGGCGAATGCGAAGTCCGCGGTGACGACCTCGGCGGGATCGCTGTACACATCGCCGCGCGAGTCGGTGCCCTCGCAGGACCAGGCGAGATTTTGGTCACGAGCACCGTCAAAGACCTCGTCGCAGGCTCCGACATTCGCTTCACCGACCGGGGTATCCACACCCTCAAAGGCATCCCGGACGACTGGCGACTACTCGCGATCGAGAGCGCATAGCTGCCGCTGTGCGCCGTCAGATGGCACCGGAACGAACCCCGAAGCTTAGATGTCGTAGTAGAGGTAGAACTCCCACGGGTGCGGGCGGAGCTGCAC
>DATMUX010000024.1:0-3660 GCA_035563695.1 Acidimicrobiia bacterium | reverse complement strand
CGGCCGTTGCTTGCCGCCTCGACCTTCAACAGAACAGGCGGCACCCCCATGATGACCGACAACGACGACGAAACCCAACGCGTGATCCGCATCGAAGGCCTTCAGCAGCGTCGGGATGAGCTCAAGCGTGCTCTGGCGCTTCCACCAGCACGGGCGGCTGCAGCGATCGCGCGTGTGCGGCGGGACTGCCAGCGCATTGCGAACTGGCTCGAGCGCGAGTCCGCAGCGGAAAGTGAGCCGGGAACCCCGTACGACTGGGGCGTGTGGCAGGCCGATTTCGACGCTCTACCGGCGTGGGTCGGTGTTTGAGAACGCTCGGGCGAAGTGTGACTACGTGACCGCCATATCCTCGCAATCTTCGCCTGCGCGAGGTTCGAGAACTTCAGCGTGAGGCATCCCTGGTTCAGTGCCAGGATCGGATATTGGACGGCCGACGAAATGGCGGGTAACTCGCCTGACAGCCCGGTACTGGTGCGGGCTGTGGGCGATCGAGGGTCGCGACGTTTCCGCCCCTCGGCGACCTTTCCGGTCGGGTAGCAGCTTTCGGTTTGCGCTCGCCTCGGATTCCCTGACCCGGTCGCTGATCGGTCGACGACCAGGTGTTGGAGGCGGCTGTGGGCCAGGCACCGAGCGGATCCGACCTCGTTTCCGGATCGGTTCAGCTCGATTCGGTGCCGCAGTGAAACGAAGCCCAGCCAGCTTCCGCCTGCGCTGTACCTGTTGAGTCACGGCATCGCCAAAGTCGTGCTCGTCGTCGCGGTGTTAGGGAACCAGCTCTGGGCCTATCCGTGATGATCGCCCTCCTTGTCGCGTTCATCGTCTATCAGCTCTACCGGCTCACCATTTCGCTTCAGCGTCGGCCTCACCTTGCTCACCTTGTTCGACATATTCGTCGTCTGGCTCACCGTGGTCGAATACCGAAAGCACCGACATGTACGCCTGGGCGAATAGGTCGACCGAAACTCAAAGGATCTGTCGCGCGGCGCTATTGCTTTCGGCCAGACTCGGATCGTGTGCCCTTGTGCTGATCGAAGCTCCGAAGCCAGGAGCAGAAGAGAAGCTTGCCGTGGACGTAGTTTTTGGGGACTGGTTTGGGGAATGAGCCAACGCATCCAGGTTGAAATCACCTGGTGTTTTGCCGAAGACGCGCCTAGGCTCGCGGCCTTACCACCTGCTTGTACACCAATTTTTGCAGGCCACCAGACCCCGTTCACCTCCGGCGCCAGGCTAACGAACCGCCCGGAGACGAGTGTCGGTTCGAACGCCACGCGACGATGACCGCGGGTATCGGCGACGCGAGGAGCAGCGCGTTTCCAACGACCTGGAGCACGTGCCCGCCGCCCGCCCAGATCGGCTCGACGTTCCGGCACTCGCTCCCGCCGCCGAGACAGAGGCGGATGCCGAGGAAGCTCCCGAGGATCGCGAGCGCAACGCCGAGTGCCGCGACGCCGAGGAAGACGAGCAGCGGGAGCAACGACCGCCGTGCGTTGCCGGATCGTCGTGGCTGCGTCGGCGTCATGCCGAGAGTGTCGGTCACGCGGCTCGGGCCGCCCATCCGGGAAGTCCCTCATTCGGCGGTGGTGCGCCCGCGACCTGGAAGCGGCACGACGGATCGTGATCCGCGCGCCGCTACGGTGGGCGAGGTGATGTCGCTCGGCGACGTGGAGGCAGTGCTGGCCGATCTCCCCGGCGTCGTCGACGGTGTTCGGCACGGCAATCACACGTGGTCGGTCGCCGGCGGCAAGGCCTTCGCCTGGGTGCGGCCGTTCAGCAAGGCCGACCTCCGCCGGTTCGGCACGGCGCCGCCGCCGACCGGGCTCATCCTCGCGGTGCGTGTCGCCGATCTCGCCGAGAAGGAGGAGGTGCTCGCCCTGGGCCGCCGCGGCGTGTTCACGATCCCGCACTTCGACGGGTATCCCGCGGTGCTGCTCCAGCTCGAGGCCGTGGCGAGGCGCGCGGCGCGCGAGCTCGTCGTCGACGGCTGGCTGGCGTGCGCGCCTGCGCCCCTGGCCGAGGAGTTCCTCGCCCGGCGCCGCGCTCGCAAGCGTGCATGACCTGCTCCGAGCGGCTTCGTGCACGGACCCGTGACGGCCGGTAGGGTGCCCCTGCTCGTCGCTGGAGGTATCCATGAAGAAGCTGTTGCTGTTGCTCGTGCTCCTGGCCATCGGTGCGCTGATCGCCAAGAAGGTGCGCGACTCCTAGCCGGTGTAACGACCGGAGTATCGCGAAGCGAACAGGGCCGGCTGGCCGCCGGTGTGCCAGAAGCACACGCACGCCGACGTGTCGAGCCGGCCTTCGCGCGCCCACGTGACGAGCGCGGCCATCGCCTTTCCGGTGTACACCGGATCGAGGATCAACCCTTCGGTGCGCGCCGCCATCCGCAATGCCATGAGCGTCGCGTCGTCGAGCGCGCCATACCCCGGCCCGACGTGATCGTGGTCGACGACGGGATCGGCCGCGCTCGACGGCCCGGCCAGGCGCGCGATCGCACGTTCGAGGTGCGGGCGCGTGCCGACGTCGACGCCGACGACGCGCGGTCCGCCACCGGTTCCGGTGGCGTTGCCGGTGTCCGTCTCGGCGAACCCCGCGAGCAGACCGGCGTGCGTGCCGCCCGAACCGTCGGCGACGAACACGACATCGACGTCGGGCCGCTGTTCCCGCAGTTCTCGCGCCGCGTCGACGTACGCGCGCACGCCCGGCGGTGACGCGCCGCCGATCGGGATCGGGTACGGCCGGCGGCCCTCGCCCGTGAGCCGCACGGCCGCGTCGACGATCGCCCGCTCGATGGCGTCGTAGTCGTCGGTCTCGACCGTCTCGACGCTTGCACCCAATAGCACGTCGAGCAGCACGTTGCCCGACGCGGCCGCGATCTCGGCCGCGGCATGCGGCCCGCCGAGCACGACGTGGGCGCTCATCCCGAGGTGCGCGGCCGCGGCCGCCGTCTGCCGCACGTGGTTGCTCTGCACGCCGCCGCCCGTGACCAACATGTCGCAGCCCTGCGCGAGCGCATCGGCGCAGAGGTTCTGCAGCTTGCGCGCCTTGTTGCCACCGAGCGCGAGTCCGGTGAGATCGTCGCGCTTCACGCAGACGCGAACGCCGAGCACTTCCGACAGCCGCGGCGCGTCGTCGACGGGTGTGGGGACGTGCGCGAGCTTCACGCGTGGGTCGAGCGTCGACGCAGCCAGAGATACACGACGAGACCCGTCGCGATCGCGACGGCTGCGCTTCCGGCCGCGAGCGTCGGTCCGCGCGGCGGGACCGGCACGCGGTCGCGCAGGCGCACGGGCCGCTGGAAGTAGCGCACCTCCCATTCGCGCTCGCGCGCGACGCGTGCCAGCTCACGGTCGGGGTTCACCGCGACCGGGTGGCCGACGAGGTCGAGCATCGACAGATCGGTGATGGAGTCGGAATACGCGTACGAGCCCGCGAGGTCGAGCCCTTCCGACACGGCCATCTCGCGGATGGCGTCGGCCTTGTGCGCGGCGTACGCGTAGAACTCGAGGTCGCCGGTGTAGTGGCCTTCGTCGTCGAGGCGGGCGCGCGTCGCGATCACGTCGTCGACGCCGAGGTACTCGCCGATGGGCTCGACCGTCTCGACGGGCGACGACGACACGATCACCGTCTTGCGGCCGGCCTGGCGGTGCTCTTCGATCAGCTCGA
>DATMUX010000023.1:0-2750 GCA_035563695.1 Acidimicrobiia bacterium | reverse complement strand
CTGGAACGCGATCGATGCCGCCGCCACCAAGCCCTTCGGTTTCATGCGGTTCGTCCCCGGGCCCGGCGTCGGCGGTCATTGCCTGCCGATCGACCCGTCATATCTCGCGTGGAGAGTCGAACGACGTCTCGGGCACCGCTTCCGGTTCGTCGAGCTCGCGAACGACGTCAACCGGAACATGCCCGATCACGTGGTGCGGCGCGCGCAGGCGTTGCTGAACGACGACGGCCACGCGGTACGTGGAGCTCGCATCCTGCTCGTCGGCCTGGCTTACAAGGCCGGAACCTCCGACTGGCGCGAGTCTCCGTCCATGAAGATCGCGGAGCGCCTGATCGGTCTCGGCGCCGACGTGCGCGCGCACGATGCGCACGTGCCTCAGGACTCCGGGCCGAAGATGCCGCGTGTCGACTGCTCGCTCGAAGAGATCGAGGCCGCCGATCTGGTGCTCCTGCTCGTGAGCCATCCGGAGCTTCCCTACGACCTCATCGCGCAAAGAGGTCGCCTCGTCCTCGACACGCAAGCGGCACTGCGGAATCGCCCCTTCCGGGGCGAATCCATTTGATCATCAGAGCGGTATGAGCTGCTGGAGGCGCAGCGGCGCGGGCACGAGGCTTGCGCGCTGACCGGATTTCGCGTCGAGGGCTTCGATGCGCGTCGCGTTCGTCGACTTCTCGACGACGAGTAGCTGAGTGCCGTCGGCGCTCCAGCCGAACGGAACTGGTTGGAGCGCAGGTGGCTGCCTCCGAAAGCGGTAGAGCCCGGTCCCGGCTTGGGCGGTCGGGACCTGGGCCAGGATCCTTCCGGAGCTCAGGTTCGCCAGGACAACGTTTTGCGCTTCCGACAACGTGGTCCACGCGACGGCGGAACCGTTCGGCGAGAAGCGAGCCGTGATTGGCGGCTCCGGTGAGGAAACGTTCGTCGTTCGGTTGTTCGCGAGATTGGTCACATGCACGACCTTTCCTGCGTCGTCCGTCCACGCGACGAGGTCACCCCGAACGCCGAGCACGTGCGCCGGGCCCGCCGCGATGCGAACCGGCGCGGCCGTTGTCCAGCGCAACAGCGCGCCCGAAACATCGGTGAGGAGATAGCCGTCAGAAAGCTTGGCGACGGCGGTCGTGTTGTAGGGGGCACTGAGAGGACTCAGAACGTATCGGGTACTGCCCCCGGGGTCGAGCTCCCCGTAGTTGCTCCACTTACGGTTCAGACTGTCGGGGATGAGACTGAGTCCGCCCTGGACGCGATCGACGAATGGCGTCGAGAGCCCGATCACGATCTGATCGATCGGAATGACACCCACCAGGATCGATTCGGTCGACGCCTCCTCCACCTGCGCCGAGCCCTTGACGTCTCGAATCAGGCGTCGCGGTGGCTGATTCGGCGACACGACGAAGACGGCGCCGTCGATGACCGCGACGGCTGGCGCCGTAACGCGCAATGAAGTCGCGGCCGACGCCGGATCGTCGCTCGAGGATGCGTGCGGCGGCGAACTCTTCGTGTCGAAACAGCCGGTCGCGGCAACGGTGAGGGCCGCCACCATCACCGAGACGGTTACGAATCGGACAACGCGGCCCCGGGAACGCCCACGCGACGAACGCTCGATTCGAGCATTGATGCCGGGCAAGTGTTCCCACCTCTCACTGCAGTCGACCAGCCGCCTGCACCAGTGTTGCAGACGAGATCGCCGGGTCCGGTACGCGCCGCACCCAGGAGATACTGAGAGATGTGAAGGGAGCAAAGCGCCGTACAGCGGCGGCGCGGGCCGTCGTCACCCGGCGATGGCGCGGAACATCACCCGGCGCGCATGTCCGACTGTGACTCGGCCGCGTCGCGCACTGCATCGTTCACCGACGCATACAGCATCATGCTCGACGGTCCGAACCGGCGCATGACCTGACGTCCGCTCAATCGCTCGCATACGACGCCGACGTGGCGGTGCGTGGCGACGACCGCGAGCGTCCGCATCAAAGCCTGCGCGCCGAATCCGCTCGCGAGGGTCAGATCGGTCACGTCGATGACGATCGGCGTCTGCTCGCTCGCGAGCAAGGAGACCGTGTCGTCGGCGATCAGAGCGACGCGCGCCGGATCGATGACATCGCCCGCGAAGCGCACGACGGTAGCCTCTCCGACGGTCTCGATGCTGGCCGAGAAGGCCATGTGCTCTCCTCTCGACGGGTTCGACGTCCCCGCTCACTCGGCAGCACTGTCCCGACCATTGGACAGCACCAACCATGAAGAACCGCTGGCAGATCGGTGTTGATCGGGTAAAGCTCTGGTCACGCTCGGGGGTGGGGACCGACACCATCCGCCCCATGCGCCGGATCGCCCGATGTCCATGACCTCACCGACGGAACCGGAGGATGCGTCACGCGAGGTGTTCCCCGCGCCGCAACCGACGTCGTGGCGAACCTGGGTCGTGCGTGGTGTCACGCTGGCCGTCGGCGCGTTCGTCCTCTACGGGCTGCTCCCGCAGCTCGTCGATCTCTTCTCGGCCGTCCCCCGCTTGCGATCGATCGGGTGGTTCGCGCTCGGCTTCGTCGCGGCGTTGCAGTTCGCGAGCTGGTGGGCTTCGGCCGAGCTCGATCGTGTGGCACTGCCGAGCGCGAGCCGCTTCGCGGCCGTGACGACGAGCCTTTCGGCAAACGCGATCAGCCGTGTCGTGCCGGGGGCGGGTGGCGCGATGGGCGTCGGCCTGAGCTATCGCATGTGGGCCGCGTCGGGCGTCGAGCTCGGTGCGGCCGCGAGCGCGACCG
>DATMUX010000022.1:0-3762 GCA_035563695.1 Acidimicrobiia bacterium | reverse complement strand
TCCGTCATGGAAGCTTCGCTGCGGTGCACGGCCTACAACGGCCGCTATCTCATGATGGGTTTCGCGTCGAACAAGGCCGTCGCCGACGAGCCGTTCATCGTCCCGCGGCGCATCGCGCTGAGCAACATCAAGTTGTGCGGCGTCATGCTCGCGTACGCGAACGACGACACGCGGCATCTCGTCAAGACGGCGATGGGATGGAACTTCCCGCCCACCGAGCTCGGCGCCGCCATCATGAACAACATCGTCTCGCTGTACGAACAGCAGGCGATCACGGCGGTGGTCGGCCGGGTCGGAACCTTCGACGAGGTTCCCGCGGCGATCGACGCGATGGCCCACCGCGACTCGATCGGACGCACCGTCCTCCTTCTCTGATCACCCCGAGCGGCGCGCAGGCGCGACGCCGAGGCTTCAGTCGGAATGCGCGACCGTCGACATCTTGGGTGTGAACCTCACGCAGTGCCCGTATGACGGCGCCCAGCTCGACGCCGAGGTGACGCCGGGCGGCTGGCTGCTGCTCGTCTGCGGTGCCTGCGACGCGGCGTGGGAGACCCATGGCGGTTGGGTCGGCCGGGTGCGGAGCCCGGACCGGGCCAAGGTCATCGCGGCACGCCTGCGAGCAAGCCAGCTCGCCCTTGACGGGCGAACTGAGCCACTACCGATGACGTACGCACGGGCGCGGCGGCCGGGCGAGAGTGACGAACGTCACGGTTGAGGCCGTCCCCTGACGCTCGGGTTCGGCGTTGACCAGGTTGTCAGCAGGACGCGAGCAGGACGTGGCCGAATTGGAACACGACGATCTGTACCCCGTGATCGCCGCGCAGCAGATGCTGCACGACGGTGTCGCCCTCTCCGAGATCGTGCGGCGGCTTCGAGCCGCCTACGGCCTTTCGTCGATCGACGCCGCCGCGGCCGGTGCGGCCGCGGGCGTGCTCGCACGCCACCGCCCGAACCTCACGGTCCAACCCTGAGCGCTCGGCTCACAGCGATGCCGACCGGCGGTCGACGACCATCCGTTGGTTCGGCGCGTGGAGGTCGATCCTGACCTGCTCGCGTTCGCACAGCGCGACGATCTCGCTCTCTTGTTCGTCGCTCAGATCACCTCGGATCTCGAACTCGAAGCTGCGGTCGCCACAATGCGCCGCGCTCACCACCGGAACGAACGTCGCGTCGAACGCCGCACACAGCTGAGCGAGCAGTTCCTCACCATCAGAATTCATGCCGCCAGAATTCATGCCGCCTCCGGTCTTGCGCCTACGAGCGCGCGCGGGACCAGAAGCTCGGGACCATCGAGCCGGCCAGCCGATCGTCGTTCAGCGCGCACTCCCGCCACCACCTGCGATCACGCCCGGAAGGGGCTGAACCGTGGGCTACAGGCGACGTGACCCTACCGACACGCCGGGCCCGTGGCCTTCGACGCGACGTCAAGAATCAGCAAAGTCGATCGGCCTGACGCGAGCGCGGCGCGGCGATCACGAACATCGGGCCGATCGCCTCTAGGAGGTCGGCGATTCGCGGCGGACGATGGGCGCGGCCTAAGCGGATGGCCGACGCGGATGGGAGGAGTGCGGGCATGGAGCTGTCCGACATCAACGACCTGTGGGGCACACCTCATCACTGTCCTCGGTGCGTGTGGCCCTATCTGCATCCCGAAGCGGGAGCGAACGAGACCTACTGGCACTGCGAGTCGTGCGGGCAGCGGTGGACGCTCGAACACGGCGAGCTGCGCCCCGTCGTGCTCGCTCGACGCGTTGCCTGAGCTCGAGCCGTCAGGCTTGCGCGATACGCACGAGGTTGCCCGAGGGGTCGCGGAACGCGCAGTCACGCGCGCCCCACGGTTGGGACGCCGGCTCCTGGAGCACCTCGGCGCCCGACGCGCGGACCTTCTCGAACGTCGTGTCGAGGTCGTCGGAGCGGAAGATCGCCGCCTGCAGCGACCCCTTCGTCACGAGCGACAACAGGGCGTCGCCCTCTGCCTCCGAACGGCCGCCATGCGGTTGGAACAAGACGATGTCGACGTCCTGGCCCGGGGCTCCGACGGTGACCCAACGGAAGCCGCCGGCGGCGACGTCGTTGCGGACCTCGAGGCCGAGCGCGTCGCGGTAGAAGCCGAGCGCCTCATCGGGATCGTTGACGGGGATGAACATGGCGGAAACGGTGAGTGTCATGCGACGAGCGTACGGGCACCGACCGGCGAGCGCTTCTCCGATCCTGCTCGGTGCGCGTCCCGGGCCGGGGCGTTCACGCCGGGGCCGGGCTGCGCCGCGGCCGCGTCGCGACCTTGCTCACGCACGACGGCACGACTTCGAGCGCGCGGTGGTCGCGGAGGCGGTACTGCGACGGCGTCTCACCGACGATCTCGGTGAAGCGCGAGCTGAACGAGCCGAGCGACGTGCAGCCGACGGCGACGCAGGTGTCGGTGACCGACATGCCCTGACGCAGAAGCGCCTTCGCGCGCTCGATCCGGCGCGTCATGAGATAGGAGTAGGGCGTCTCGCCGTACGCCGCCCGGAACTTGCGCGAGAAATGGGAGGGCGACATGAGCGCGGCCCGCGCCATCGCCGGGACATCGAGGGGCTGCGCGAACTCGCGATCCATGAGGTCGCGCGCCCGGCGCAGGTGTGCGAGGTCGGCGATCTCCTCCGGCGTCACGCCGACGACAGTACCGCGACCCGTCGCGGCGACGGCTCGAGTGCTAGTCGAGTCCGGCCCGCTGGCCGATTTCGGCGGCTTCGATCCGGTTGGCCGCATCGAGCTTTCGCAGGATGTTGGAGACGTGGACACTCGCCGTCTTCTTGCTGATGAACAGATCATCGGCGATCTGACGGTCGGTTCTCCCGCGTGCGAGCTCTGCCAGCACTTCCACCTCGCGTGCGGTGAGTCCGAGATCTTCCGCAATGTCGTGGCGCGGCGAATGGGTCGACTCGGGGACGGCCGGGGTGAGCGATATGCGAGCGCGTTGCGCAAGTCGTTCGATGCGCTGCTGCAGCGGGACCGCGCCGAGTTCGACACAGGTCTGCCACGCGACCTGCGCGGCTTCAGTAGCGCGTCCGCGTCCACCTCTGCCGGCGAGTGCAGATTCGGCTTCGCGCCAGCGGCTGTACGCGGAGAAGTACGGCTCGGTCGCTTCGTCCCAAGCGGCGGCCGCGGCGCGCCACAAGTCGGGATCGGAGGCATGGAGGCGCGACTCCTCGGCCCGCGCCGTGGCCAGGAACGCGCTCGTTCGCGGCGGACAACGACCGGCGATCTCCTCATAGAGCTCGACGTGGGTCCCGGCCTGTTCGACGAACGACGCGGCCAGCCGGTGGTACTTGTCGGTGTCGATCCGACGGCCGCGCGCCCGTGCATGCTCGTACTCGTCGGCCAGCGCTCGGTTCCCGAGCGCCAGCATCTCGGGCCGGTACGTGTTGTCGTCGGTGCCCGCCGCGACCGAAAGGGCGTGTTCGATCTCCTCGTACGCCGCGGCGGGATCACCCCGTTCGAGCGCGAGCTCCGCCCGAAGCAGATGGCACCAGCCCCGAACCTGCACGGTATCGAGACCTGCAGACAGCTCATCAGCGTGGCCGAGATGCGCCTCACCCTGGTCGAGGTTGCCGCGACGAATACACAAGAGGGCGCGTATTGCTTGCGGTCCGAAGACGCAGCTCGTGATGCCGCGATCGTCCATACGGCCGAGCAGGTCGTCGGCGTCGGCCCACCGCCCGCGGCGGATGAGCGCCTCGGCGCTGTTTCCACCCGCGCCGTTCAACCGAACTCCCACGA
>DATMUX010000021.1:0-5609 GCA_035563695.1 Acidimicrobiia bacterium | reverse complement strand
TGTCCTATCGCGGGACATCGGAAAGGGATGTCGCGGGAGATAGGCAAGGGTTGGTGATGCTGGCGGGTGTCCAAGGCCCGGCTGATCATCACCGCTGTCGTTGTCGAGCGTCGTGTCCAGGCCGAGGTTGCTCGTGCCTATGGGGTGTCGGAAGGGTGGGTCTCCAGACTCGTGGCTCGTTACCGAGCCGAGGGCGACACGGCGTTCGAGCCACGTTCGCGGCGTCCGAAACGGTCACCGACGGCGACGGCTCCCGCGGTGCGCGAGCTCATCGTCGAGTTGCGCCACGAGCTCGTCGCAGCCGGGTTGGATGCGGGTGCGGACACGATCGCCTGGCATCTCGAGCGGCGGCAGGCGATCAGGGTCCATCGGGCAACGGTCCATCGGATCCTCGTGCGGGCGGGCCTGGTGCACGCCGCTCCCAAGAAACGACCTCGCGCGTCGTACAAGCGTTTCGAAGCATCGTTACCGAACGAGTGCTGGCAGTCCGACGTGACCCACGTCCGGCTCGCCGACAGCACCGAAGCCGAGGTCCTCGCCTGGATCGACGATTGTTCGCGCTACGTGGTGCGCCTCACCGCGCATGAGCGCGTGAGCGGCCGGATCGTCCTCGACGAGTTCCGCAACGCCATGCGCGGTCACGGCGTACCCGCCTCCACCCTGACCGACAACGGCATGGTCTACACGACCCGGTTCTCCGGCGGCCGGGGCGGACGCAACGGCTTCGAAGCCGAACTGCACCGCCTCGGCATCCACCAAAAGAACAGCCGCGCCAACCACCCCACCACCTGCGGAAAAGTCGAACGCTTCCACCAGACCCTCAAACGCTGGCTCGACCAACAAGCCACCCCTGCAACCGTTCCCGAACTGCAGGCACTGCTCGACAAATTCGCGCTCATCTACAACACCGAACGGCCCCACCGCGCGCTGCCGCACCGTGCCACCCCCACCGCCATCTACACGACACGCCCCAAAGCCATCCCCGGCGAACGCGACGACACCCACTACCGCGTCCGCCACGACATCATCGACACCGGCGGCACCGTCACCCTGCGACTCAACGGCCGACTCCACCACATCGGCATCGGACGACCCCACGCCCGAACCCACGTTGTCCTACTCATCGACCACGACCACGTCCGCGTCGTCCACGCCACCACCGGCGAACTCCTCCGCGACCTCACCATCGACACCAGCCGCAACTACCAACCCACCGGCCGGCCACCCGGACACCCACCCAAACCCCAATGAGGGTTCACAACTTTCCGATGTCTCGCGACATCACAATGCGCCCCCGGCAGGATTCGAACCTGCGCGCACGGCTCCGGAGGCCGCTGCTCTATCCCCTGAGCTACGGGGGCCGAGACGGTGTTCGCCCGTCGACCGCCGGGACAGGGTAGCCGTGCGGTGCGGAGCACCCCGACCCCTCTTTCGAGCCTGCGTCGATACTCCATGCCTGGTATGAAACATTGACGCAGGTTGGCGGGGGTGGAGGGCGGCGTTACGTCGCGGCGGGGATGAACGTCGCGGCCCGCTCGTGGAAACGCCACGTCTCGCCGTCGCAGTGGAGCGTGTCGTGGTACCGGCCGACGACCTGCACGGCCCAGCCCGCGTCGCCGTGCAGCAGGAACACGACGTCGCTGACGGCGGTGGCCTCGTGATCGCTCCACCCGGTGACGAGCGTGTTCACGACGAGATGGCGCTGCGGGCGCCGCGGCTTCCACCGTTCGTAGGCGGCGCGCAGCGCGTCGTGCCCGGCGTGTGTGCCCATGCCCGGGATGTCGCACACACCGTCGGGGCAGAACGTGGCGACGACTTCGTCGGTGCGGCCGTCGTCCAAGGCCTGCGTGTACGCGGCGATGGTGCGCCGGATGCCTTCGACGACGTCGGCGTAGGTCGTTGCGTCGCTCACGTCGTCAGAACCCGAGGTCGAGGACCGGCCGGTCGAAGGGGTACACGTTCACGGTCTCCAGCGCGGGGAGCAGCTTCTCGTAGGGGAGGCCGGCCAGGAAACCGTCGACGGTTCGCTCGAAGTTCGCGACGTGGCCCTCCATCTGCTCCGACAGCCGCATGTACTCGAAGCCGCGCGCGTGCAGCCCGCGTTGCTGGCGCGGCAGATTCGAGAAGTCCTGCGCGGGGATCGGCGGCCAGCGCGGATCGTCACACTCCCACGGATCGGGAGGCGTGGGCGGCGGCCGTTCGGTGCCCTCGGGGAACCGCGTGAGCGACCAGATCTCCATGAGCGTCTCCTCCGCACCGAGCGGGCGGAAGCGGTACGAGGAGGCGCTGCTGTACATGGGCAGCACGAAGTAGTGCGGGAAGCAATGGAAGAACTCGAGGTTGTATCCCTGCGCGTCGAGCTCGTTCAGGTCGGGCATGTCGGCGCCGCGTTCGCGGTGCCACCGCGTGACCGCGTCGTTGAGCGTGCGGGTCCAGGTCGCGATCGCGAGCGCGGCGTCGGCGGGAAGTTCGAGGTCGCGGTCCTGCAGCTCCTCGGCGATACGCACATCGTCGGCGTGCACCATGCCGGCCATGCCCTCGCTCATCGTGCGCAGGTACTGGATATCGGCCGCAACGAAGGCGCGGGGATCGAAGGGCGCGTCGTCGCGCCGGCCGTACCTCGTGGGGATCACGAGCTGCGGGTGCGTCTCGACGACGTGATACGCCTCGACGAACGCCTCGACGGCGAGCTTCCAGTTCACCGGCAACCGGCACGCGTACCACCACTCCGTCCGCAGCGACTCCACCTTCCACGCGTCGAGGATCGTCGCGGCCGGCTCGAGACACTGGCGCAGCGGCGGTGCGCCGTCGTCGAGATTGATCCACGCGCAGCCACCCCACACCTCGCACCGCACGGGCACGAGGTCGATGTCGCCCGGCTCGAGATTGTGTGCGGCGAACGTCTTGCGGCGCGCCACGTAGGTGTTCTTACCGTCGAGGCCGTAGCACCACCCGTGGAACGGGCAGGTGAATCCGCTCTCGCACCGGCCCCGACCGTCGACCACGCTCACGCCCCGGTGCCGGCACGCGTTCTGGAATGCGGCCACGCCCATGTCGTCGGTGCGCAGCACGATGATCGACTGGTCGGAGCACTCGTACTCGACGAAGTCGCGCGGCTGCGGGATCTCCTCGAGCCGGCACGCCATCTGCCAGACGCGCGGCCACAGCTGTTCGAGCTCGAGCCGGTAGAAGTCGGCGTCGTAGTAACGCTCCTTGCGCACGCGATCCGGGACCTCCATCGCGTACGGCACCGGGAGCGCCGCCCACTTCCGGTCCACGATCGCCACGCCGATCCATCCCCTCCGGAGTTCGCCGCTCGGCTTCGTAGACTAACCGGTCGGTACAATTCGCGCCCGTGCCCGAGAGCCCGCCCGCCCCCGTCGACGTCCTGGTCGTCGGCGCCGGCATCACCGGCATCTACCAGCTGTATCGCGCGCGTGAGGCCGGGTTCTCGGTGCAACTGCTCGAGGCCGGCGACGGCGCCGGCGGCACGTGGTACTGGAACCGCTATCCCGGCGCCCGCTTCGACTCGGAGAGCTACACCTACGCGTACCTGTTCTCGGAAGAGCTGTTCGACGAGTGGGAGTGGCACGAGCACTTCGCCGACCAGCCGGAGATCGAGCGGTACCTGAACCACGTGGTCGACCGGTTCGACCTGCGGCGCCACATCCGGTTCGGCGCGAAGGTCGCGGCGGCGGTGTACGACGAGCCGTCGGGCGCGTGGACGGTGACACTTCCCGACGGCCGCGAGCTCTACGCGCGGTATCTCGTCGCCGCGACCGGCGTGCTCTCGGTGCCTTACTTCCCCGACGTGCCCGGGCGCGACGACTTTCGCGGCGAGTCCTACCACACCGGCCTGTGGCCGGCCGCGCCCGTCGACTTCGCGGGCAAGCGCGTCGCCGTGATCGGCACCGGATCGAGCGGAGTGCAGGTGATCCCCGCGATCGCCGGCGATGTCGCGTCGCTGACCGTCTACCAGCGCACCGCGAACTGGTGCACGCCGCTCAACAACACGCCGATCACGGCCGGCGAGCAAGCACAGCTGCGGGCCGAGTTCGACGCCATGCGCGAGACGTTGAACACGTCGGTGCACGGGTTCCTCCATCGCGCGTGCGATCGCGCCACCTTCGACGACACGCCCGAGGAACGCCGGGCGTACTACGAGAAGATGTGGAACAGCCCGGGGTTCAGCAAGCTGACCAGCAACTACACCGACCTGTTGAAGGATCCCGCCGCCAACGAGCAGTGGTGCGACTTCATCGCCGCCAAGATCCGCGGCATCGTGCACGATCCGCAGACCGCGGAGAAGCTCATCCCCAAGGGTCACCGTTTCGGCGAGCACCGTCCGCCGTTCGTCGCCGGCTACTTCGAGACATTCAACCGGCCCAACGTCACGCTCGTCGACCTCACGCAGACACCGATGGTCCGCGTCACCGCAACCGGCATCGAGACGACGGCCGGTGCGCACGACTTCGACATCATCGTGTGGGCGACCGGATTCGACTTCGGCACCGGCGCGCTCACGCGCATGGGCATCTGCGGCCGCGGCGGGCTCGCGCTCACCGACCACTGGGCCGACGGCCCCACGACGTACCTGGGCGTGCAGACCGCGGGCTTCCCGAACTTCTTCTTTCCCGGCGGTCCGCACGCGGCCGCGGGCAACAACCCGCGTTACAACGGCGACCAGGTCGACTTCGTCACCGACCTGCTCGTGTACGCGCGTGACCACGGCTTCGACGTCGTCGAGGTGGATCCCGCCGCCGAGGAGGAGTGGACGAGCATGGTCGATCGATGGGCGGTTCGCCCGCCCGCGTTCGGTCAGAGCAGCTACTACTTCGGCGCCAACATTCCCGGGAAGCCGCGCCGGTATCTGTTGAACTCGGCCGGCCGACCGAAGCTCTTCGCCGAGATCGCCGACCAGGTCGCGAGCGACTACAAGGCGTTCAAACTGTCGCGACGGGCGTGACCGGCGAGCCCACCGCGCCGGGCAGCCGCAACGGGGGCGCGGTCAGCAGGAACCGGCTGCGCTGGTGCGCGCGCAGCCAGGTCGCGAGGTCGTGTAGGTACCACAATTCGCCGAGCGGGACGCCGAGCTCGAACAGACAGAGGTGATGGATCGGCAGCAGCGAGTGCCGGCCCTCGTACCGCTTCCCGGCGACCATCCCTTCGACCGCGTAGTTGTCGGCGACGAGCGCGGCGATCTGCGACTCCGCGATCCAGTCGAGCAGTGAATCGTCGTGCGCGTCGAGGTACGCGCACGTGCGGTGGATCTCCACCGGGTCGGGATCGCGGTTCCACTCGAGGACCTTCGTGGCGAAACCCGTGTGGATCAACAGCATGTCGCCCGGCTCCACGACCACGTCGTCGGCCGCCATGATCTCTTCGAGTATCGCGTGGTCGACGCCGCGGAACTCGTGACCCAGGTGGTGCGCGACGTCGACGAGGACACCGCGGCCCTGCACGCCGGTGAACGCCATGTGCTCGAGCCCGAGGTGGTGCGCGAACGCAACGTGCGTGCTTCCGTCGCCGCGCGCATCTTGCTTCGGGCCGACGAGATCGACGCCCGCGCGGTAGCCGTTGTAATAGACGGCCTCTTCGACGCCGTCGCC
>DATMUX010000020.1:0-3188 GCA_035563695.1 Acidimicrobiia bacterium | reverse complement strand
TCCGGGCGCCGAGCCTGTGAGCGAGGCCGAGGAGCTCCGGCGCGTCGTCCCGGTGGTGCGCGCGCTCGTGGCGGGCGCGGGCGTGCCCGTCAGCATCGACACCACGAAGGCGGCCGTCGCCCGGGCCGCGCTCGACGCGGGGGCGGCGATGGTCAACGACATCTCGGGCGGCGCCGCGGATCCCGACATGTTGCCGGTCGTCGCCGGCGCCGGGGCCGCCTTCGTCGCGATGCACATGCGCGGCACGCCCCGGTCGATGCGCGAGCACGCGGTGTACACCGACGTCGTGCGGGAGGTCGGTATTGAGCTGCGCGCGCGGGTCGACGCCGCGATCGCGGCCGGCATCGATCCGTCGTCGCTGCTCGCCGACCCGGGGATCGGGTTCGCCAAGACCGCCGATCAGTCGCGGGCCCTGCTGCGCGCGCTTCCGCGGATCGCGGCGGCGGTGGGAGTGCCGTTGCTCGTCGGCGCGTCGCGGAAATCGTTCCTCGCGCCGCTGCTCGGCGACGACGCGTCGTCGGAGGGCGCGCGCGACGATGCCACGCTCGCGACCACGGTGTGGTGCTTCACCAACGGCGCGGCGGCGGTGCGCGTGCACGACGTCGCCGGGGCCCGGCGCGCGGTGGAGCTGCTCGAGGTGCTCGAGCGCTCGACTCCGGAGGACCGGGCGGCGTGACCACCGGCGGGCTGCGCGGGCGTTGGGCCCAGGGACTCGAGCCGCGCAACTTCACGTGGGTCATCAAGGATCGTCTCGGAGCCGGGGAGCGTCCCGGAGGCTTCGCGCGCAATCACCGCAAGGTGCGGCGCCAGGAAGAGCTGATCTGGCTCAACGTCAACAACTTCACGCACGTGGTGTCGCTGCTCGATTCGCCGCACAACCTGCACGCGTACGACGAAGCGAGCATCGCGTACGTCCACGTGCCCCTCGGCCCGCACGACGAGCTCGCCCCGCGCCTGCTTGCGATCTACGCCGCGATCGCCAAGCTGCTCGACGATCCGGCGGAGAAGATCTACGTGCACCACGAGGAGTTCGGCGACCGGCTGCTCGGCGTCATCGCGGGCTACCTGCTGTTCGCCCGGCTCGTCGCGAACGGCCCGCACGCGATCTCGGTCGTCGAGAAGCTCACGTCGCGCAGCCTCGGCGCCGCGGGTCGCGAGATCGTGGCCGTGACGCTCGACGAGCTCGAGTAACCCGGGCGGCACCCTCCCGTTTTGGCGACAGCGCGTGCACCCAGCGTGCACCCATTGTCGCCAAAACGGGGAACGGGTTGGTGGGGTCAGGCGCGCACGACGCGCACGGTGTCGGTCGCGCCGGCGCGCTTGCCCGGCGACGCCGACACGATGGCGATGAGATCGCCCTTGGTCACCAGTCCGCACGCACGCACCGCCTTCACCGCGGCCCGCGTCTGGTCTTGGCGCGCGGCGGTCGCCTCCAGCGCGATCGGCCGCACGCCCCACGCGAGGCACAGCCCGCCGAGCACCTCCGGCTGCGTCGCGAGCCCGGCGATCGGTACCGACGGGCGGAACGCGGCGACGCGGCGAGCCGTCGTTCCGCTCTGGGTCGGGCACACGATCGCGGCCACGCCGAGGTCTTCGGCGGCCTGCACCGCGGCGTGCGCCACGGCCCACGCGACCCGGTCGTCCTCGACGGCCGCGCCCGCGCCTTCGGGCGTGGTGCGCGTGCGGTGCCAGGCCTCGGCCGCTTCGGCGACCTCACCCATGGTCCGCACCGTGTCGGCCGCGTACTCGCCGACGGCGGTCTCCTCCGACAACATCAGCGCGTCGGTGCCGTCGAGCACCGCGTTCGCGACGTCGTTCACCTCGGCGCGCGTCGGCAGCGGTGCGCGCGTCATCGACTCGAGCATCTGGGTCGCGGTGATGACCGGCTTCCCGGCCATGTTGCAGAAGCGGATGATCTCCTTCTGGATGAGCGGCACGCGCCGGGCGGCCACCTGAATGCCGAGATCGCCGCGCGCGACCATCACCGCATCGGCCGCGCCGACGATGCCGGGCAGATGGTCGAGCGCCACCGCGGTCTCGATCTTCGCGACGAGCTGCGGGCGTGCTCCGCGCTTGGGGAGCAGCGCGCGCACCCGCTCGACGTCCTCCGGGCGGCGCACGAACGAAAGCCCTACGAAATCGGCCTTCAGCCCGACGGCCATGCGGAGCGCGGTCGCGTCGGCGTCGGTGAACGGCTCGACGTGCGCTTCGGCGCGCGGGACGTGCATCCCCTTGCGCGAGCGCAGCACGCCGCCGCGAACGATCTCGCAAATCACGTCGCGGTCGTCGATCCGCTCGACGCGCAGCACGATCGCCCCGTCGGCCAGGTAGATCTCGTCGCCGGGACCGACCCAGCGCGCGAGCTCGGGCACGGTGGTCGACGCGCGCGACGCGTCGCCTTCGATGCTCGCAGCAGTGAGCGTGAAGACGTGGCCCGCGACGAGCTCGACCTCGTCACCCGCGAGTGGTCCGCTGCGCAGCTTCGGGCCGGGGAGATCGACGAGGACGCCGACCACGCGACCGATGCGCGCGGCGGTCGCGCGAGCGAGCGCGGCGCGCTCGCCCTGAATTGCCGCGGCGCCGTGCGCGGCATTGAGCCGCACGACGTCGGCGCCGGCTCCGAGCAGGGCGCGCAGCGCGTCGGGTGACGACGTGGCGGGTCCCACCGTCGCGACGATCTTCGTGCGTCGCATCCACCCGGGCTACCACGCGGGTAGCTTCGGGGAGTGGACCGCATCCGCATCACGGGCCTGCGCGAGCTCGGTGTGCACGGCGTGCTCCCCGAGGAGCAGGTCCGGCCGCAGCCCTTCGAGGTCGACGTCGAGCTGATCGTCGACGCGTCGGTTGCCGGCGACAGCGACGTGCTCGACGACACCGTCGACTACGCCGCGGTGTGCGAGGCGGTGAGCCGGGTCGTGTCGTCCGAGCAGTATCGGCTGCTCGAGCGCCTGGCGACGCGCATCGCCGAGGTGTGCCGGGCCGATCCCCGGGTCGAGGGCGTGGTCGTCGAGGTGCGCAAGCTCCACCCGCCGGTGCGCGCCATGATCGATCACGTCGCGGTACGAGTCGAGCGGTGATCCGCGCGTATCTCGCGCTCGGGTCCAACCTGGGCGACCGGCGTGCCTTCCTGCAGAGCGCGCTCGACGGATTGGCGCGGGCGCCCGGCGTGCGCGTCGTCGCGGTGTCGC
>DATMUX010000019.1:0-2699 GCA_035563695.1 Acidimicrobiia bacterium | reverse complement strand
GGCATCGATCGCGTCGTGGAAGCGCGACGCCGACCACGAGTTCGCGCAGTACGAGGGCCGCACCCGCTGGTACGACGCCTACGAGATCCGCGTCGCGCGGGTCGAGCGCGCGTACGGCTTTCGCCGTGGTCAGCCGTGAACCGGCGGGCGACGCCGGCGCCGCCCGAACGCATCGAGGTCGACGAGACCACGTGCCTGCGCCGCCTCGTGCCAAGCGACGCCGGTGCGATCGCGCAGGCCGTCGGCGCCAGCCTCGAGCACCTGCGCCCGTGGATGCCGTGGGCCGGCGTGCAATCGGCCGACCCGGAGTTCCAGCGCGACCGGCTGTGCACGCTGCGCCAGCTCGAGGCGCGGGGCGAGGAGTGGCAGTACGGCCTGTTCGCCGCGCCCGGCACGTTGCTCGGCTCCTTCGGGCTGATGACCCGGCGCGGCCCGGGCACGATCGAGATCGGCTACTGGCTGCACGTCGACGCGGTCGGGCACGGCCACGCGACCCGCGCCGTCGACGCGCTCTCCCGCGTCGCGCAGCAGCTCGAGGGCGTGCGGACCGTCGTGATCTATTGCGACGAGGCCAACGTGCGCAGCGCCGCGATCGCCCGGCGCGTCGGCTACCGGCTCAGCCGCATCGAGCGGCGGCCCCCGGAGGCGCCCGGCGAATCGGGCCGGATCTTGGTGTGGGAGCTCGGCCCCGCGCCCGGCGCGCCGCCGCGCCCCGTCGACGCGTAAGCGACGCGCACGGCTGGTCCGGGTTCAGTTGCCGAACGGCACGGCTTCCTCGATGCGTGCCATCAGCGCGCGATCGAGACTCGCGGCGACCTCGAGTGCCTCCATGTTCTCGCGCACCTGCGCCACGCGACTCGCGCCGGTAATCACCGTCGACACGCGCCGGTTCTTCGTGCACCACGCCAGCGCGAGCTGCGCGGTGCTGCAACCGAGCTCTCCGGCCAACGACTTCAGCCGGGCGATCTTCTCGTTGCGGCGGGGGTCGGAGAGTACGCCGCGCAGCCACTCGTAGCCCTCGAGGCTGCCGCGCGAACCGTCGGGAATGCCCTCGAGGTACTTGCCGGTCAACGCGCCCGACGCGAGCGGACTGTACGTCGTGAGGCCCAGGCCGATGTCGTCGTACAGACGCGCGTACTCGAACTCGACGCGCATGCGGCGCAACAGGTTGTACTCCGGCTGTTCCATCACGGGCTTGTGCAGGTGGTGGCGCTCGGCGATCTCCCACGCGGCGCGGATCTCGTCGGGCGTCCACTCCGACGTACCCCAGTAGAGCGCCTTGCCGCTCGCCACGATGTCGGACATCGCCCGCACCGTCTCCTCGATCGGTGTGTGCGGGTCGGCCCGGTGGCAGAACAACAGATCGACGAAATCGAGACCGAGGCGCTCCAACGATCCGTCGATCGCCTGCATGAGGTACTTGCGGTTCAAGGTGTTCTTCATGTTGGGCTCGTCGTGCAACCCCCAGAACACTTTCGTCGAGATCACGAAGCTGTGCCGGGCCCAGCCGAGCTTGGCGATCGCCTGACCCATGATCCGCTCCGACTCGCCGCCCGCATACGACTCGGCATTGTCGAAGAAGTTGACACCCGCGGCGCGCGCCGCGTCGAGACACTCCATCGCCGCGTCGAGACCGAACTGCTCGCCGAACGTCACCCACGAGCCGAACGACAACACGCTGACCTGAAGACCACTACGGCCGAGGCGTCGATATTCCATGGGCCGAACGTAGCGCGCGGGCGATGTTCAGCGCCCGGCGCGGGCGGTCACGATCGGCTGGTAGTACCCGCTCTCGTCGGGCTCGTGCCACTCGACATCGACGTACCCGGTGCGCGCCAGTGCGGCGTCGAGCTTCGCTCGCGTCAACACCCGGTACCACGTCGTGTGCACCTCGGCCGCCCACGCGCCCGACCGTTGCTCCCGCAGGGAGAAGAGATGGATGCGCACGCGATCGTGCTCCTCGTGCCACTCCCACGCCTGGCCGACGATCTCGCGCCCGCCGGGCCGCTCGCGGAGCACGCCCGGGAGGCCGGCCGGTCGCTGCGCGGCGAGGACGTCGTAGTCGCGCACGCTCGCCAGGAACACGCCGCCGTCGGCGAGCACGCGCGCGATGGAGCGCAGTGCGGCATCCAACTCGGCGTCGTCGAGGAGATGCGGGATCGCGTTGTCGCACGCGATCACCGCGTCGAACGGGCCCGAGACGGCGTCGTCGAGGGCGCGCATGTCGGCGACCGCGAGCTGGAGGTCGATCGCGCGAGCGGCGGCCTCGCGCCGCGCCCGCGCGACGGCCTCGGCGCTGATGTCGGTGCCCGTGACTTCGTAGCCGCGCCACGCGAGGGGAATGGCCTGCGTGCCGATGCCGCACGCGCAGTCGAGCACGCGCTCGCCGGGAACCACACCTACCGCGCGCAGCACGCCGTCGATGACGTGACCGTGCCGGCGGGCCGCGGTCCACCAGTCGTCGAAGAGCGCGTCGTACCCGGCCGCGAGGCCGTCGTAGAACGCGCGGACCGACTCGTCGTGCGGCTCAGCCACCCTGCAGTTGGCTCATGTATTGGTTCAGATCGAAGTAGTCGCGCCAGGCGGCGATCTTGCCGTCGCGCACCTCGAAGGTTCCCATCACCGGCAGCTCGATCGTCGTGTGCGGCAGCACGAACACGTCGACGCGCTCGGTGAGCACGACGTCGCCACTCGCCGCG
>DATMUX010000018.1:0-2335 GCA_035563695.1 Acidimicrobiia bacterium | reverse complement strand
GCGGAACGCGGCGAGGTTCGCTTCGAGCACCTCGGGTCGCGCCGCGAAGCGCTTCTTGATCCAGTCGACGAGCGGCTCGGTGGGGCGCGTGTACATCCAGCAGATGAGACCCAGCGCGAAGAAGTTCTTCGAGCGCTCGGCGTCGCGCGGCTTCACGCCGAGCGGCTTGGTCGCCTCGACCGTGATCGAGGTCATCGGCACCTCGTAGACGCGGTACGCCGCGAGCGAGTCGTCGCGCAGCGGGTTCTGCGTGTAGCCGGCCTTGTCGAGGTTGCGCGTGTCGAAGGTGTCGACGTTGATCAGCAACGTGGATCCCGGAACGAGATCGCGCAGGTTGGCGCGCAGCGCGGCCGGGTTCATCGAGACCAGCACGTTCGGGGTGTCGCCGGGCGTCACGATGTCGTGATCGGAGATGTGCACCTGGAACGACGACACGCCGGCGAGGGTGCCGGCCGGCGCCCGGATCTCGGCGGGGAAGTTCGGGAACGTCGCCAGGTCGTTGCCGAACGCGGCCGACAATTCGGTGAAGCGGTCGCCCACGAGCTGCATACCGTCACCCGAATCGCCGGCGAACCTGATGACGACCCGGTCGAGCGTCTCCGCTCGGCGGGTCGGAGTCGCCTCTACGGTCACCGTTGACCACCAACCTTCTCGTTGCTCTGCTCGCCGCGCGGCGTGCGCTCCCTTCGGGGGTCGTCACGCCTTCGGGACGACCCCCACGCGTGTTCTCATCGACCGCGCCGAAGGTCACTGTACCGTCGGGGCCAGGTCGATCCGGTGTTGGGTCAACCCTCGAGCGGCTCGAGTGCCGCCTCGACACGACGGCGCGCGGCTCGCCCACGGCGGCGATCGCCGGGCCGCGCCACGTACGCCGCCTCGACCTCGACGCGCGAGGCCGTTGCTCCCGCGGCACGAAAGAAGCGGCGGCGGACCCGGCCGACCACGATGACGTCGTCGCCCGAATCGAGCGCTTCGACCCAAGCGGGCGGGTCGAGCACGGCAACCGGCACCGAGACGGTCCCGGATTCCAGGCGGGTGGACACTTGCAGCTGGACCAGGACCTGCTCCGACGGCAGGACGCGGACCTCGGCCGGGCTGGAGCAGGTTCCCGCGACGACGGCGATGTTGATCGCCGGACCGGGCGAGGACGACGCTTCGGACGGTACGGACTGCCTGGATGACTTGGGTGACGCCACGATGCCTCCCATCTCGGTGTTCGATTCGGGGGAAGCGCCGGAGCGTCGGGGAAGCGTGGAGGAAGGCCTCGGAAGTGCGTGCGACGATACCGGGCGGGTGTGACAGCTACCCGAGCGCGGCGAGTCGCTCGGCGACGTCGGCGAAGCTCGCGTCGTGCTTGCGCACGCGCAGGAACAGGTCGCGGGCCTTCGGCACCTCGCCCGCGCGTTCGTAGAGGTCGGCGAGGGCGTACCAGAGACGCAGGTGTTGCTCCTGGACGCGGCGGGGCACGGCCGCGCGGCGATCGAGCGTCGCGATCGCGTCCTTCAAGCGGCCGCGGTCGGCTTTGGAACCGGCGAGCACGATGCGACCCTCGGTCACGAGCGCACTCGACGGCGAGGCCGTGGCGAGCTCGTCCCACAACTCGTCGACCCGCCGGTACCGGCCCTGGGCGCGCGCGCAATCCATGAGCACCGGATGCTGTTCGACGGAGTCGGTCAGCTGCGCGAACGCCTCGAGCTCCTTGGCGGCCGCGTGGTACTGCCCCATCCGGTATTGGCAGAGGCCGAGCAGCTCGCGCACGGCGCTCGCGTCGGGGTAGGCGTCGCGCAGGGGGCGCAGGATGCGCGCTGCGTCGCGCTCGCGGCCGGCGGCGAACGCCTCGGCCGCGCGCGCGAGCTGGGCCTGGGCCCGCGGCGCGTCGCGTCCGGCGAGGCGTGCGAGCTCGTCGCTCGCCTGGGTGGTGCGGACACGGCGGCGGCGGGCGGGAGCCTTGGCCGCCGGCTTCGCCGCTCGGGCGCGGCGGGGCTTCCCGGCGCCGGCCTCGATCGGCGTTTTGGCCTTCGTCTTCTTCGGGCTCTTCCCGCTCTTCGTGGTGTCGCCCCGCTCGATCTTGCGCAGCGACGATCGCCGGCTCGGCTCGGCGGCTGATTCCTCGCCCTTGCGGCGGAACTTGGGGCTCGGATAGTCGACGCCGCTCCGGGTCGGATTGCGCTCGTCGCTGCTCTTCGACGTCCGCTTGCGCCGCGCCGCCGCGTCGTTCGCGCGCGGCTTGCGCGGTGCGCGGCCGCGCGTTGCGTCACTGTGACGTTTTCGGGGTTGGCTGTTCGCCACGGCCTTGGTTCCGGTGTTTCGTTCGGCGGGAGCCGTTCAGGCTAGC
>DATMUX010000017.1:0-10744 GCA_035563695.1 Acidimicrobiia bacterium | reverse complement strand
GCAACCGGACCATTCACGACACCCACAAGGGCGAACGCGAAAACGCCGTGACTGCAGCTCTGCATGCGACCTCTACGCAGAAGCCGGCGTGGGCCTCGGTGTGGGGGAGGTTGTTCCGCCGAATCGCTTCGATGGGCTCAGCAGGCCCGAACCGCGCGCGCTCGATCCCCGAGTACTCGAAGACGGTGCCCATCGTCGGGATTTCTCGCACCGGCACCGACTCGAGTCTCTTGCGCTTCGCGAGATCGGGCGTTCGCGCAATCTCGTCGAGTTGCACATGTGTCATAACGAGGTCGAGCCGCCCGAGCTCGACCGCCTCGGTCACCGCCTCGAGGCGCTTCTCGGAGAGCACGTCGAACAGGTTCGAGTCGAGCATGAAGCTCTGCACGTATCCGCTCCTCCAATGACGGGACCACGACGGGACCGAGTGGACCGTCGTCGGTGTTTGTCCTGGTCATGCCCCTGTTGGTGGCGAGTCGGCCTGTACGCCGGATTCTGTACCGGGCCTCGCGGCCCGGCGGTGACCATCCCTCTCGGCCGGCAGTTGCCCGCCGGCTCCAGCGGCCTACCCGGGAGTGATCGGACGGGCCATCCTCTCCCTGCTCGGCCTTGCTCCGGGTGGGGTTTACCGAGCCGCCCGGGTCGCCCCGGGCGCTGGTGCGCTCTTACCGCACCGTTTCACCCTTGCCTGTGCGCGGGAACCCGCGCCATCGGCGGTCTGCTCTCTGTTGCACTGTCCTGCGGGTCGCCCCGACTGGGCGTTACCCAGCACCCTGCCCTGCGGAGTCCGGACGTTCCTCGGACGGATCGATGTCCGTACGCGGCCACCCGGCCGACTCGCCACCGTCCCCATTGAACCACCTGGCGGGCGAGGCGGCGGTCGTACATCCCCCCGACGGCTCAACTCGGCGCGTCCCGCGGCCGATTGTGGGGGAGTCGCGGCGGAGTAGCGGCCAGAGGCAGATCCGAGGGGTTTCGGCATGGGACCGATGCAATGGAAGGAGCGGGGGCGTTGCAAGGGCATCGACCCCGCGGTCTTCTACCCCGACGACGACGAGGACGAAGGCCTCGACGCCAAGGAGATCTGCGCGACCTGCCCCGTGCGTGAAGCCTGCTTGGAGCACTCCATCACCGCCCGCGAGAAGATCGGTGTCTGGGGCGGATACACGGCGCGGGAACGCCGGCGGCTCGTGCGTCAGCGACGCCGCGCGTCCTGACGCGACGCGGGCCGCCCGCCGCTCACGCGGTCACGGTCACGTTGATCGTGCGCAAGCCTTCGATGTTCAGTGTGTACGAACCCGGCGTGATGCCGCGCGCATCGATCGTGTAGCGCGCGTTCACGGTCTGGCCCGGTCCGACGAGCTCGACGGTCTGGGCACAGATCTCGGTGTGGTCGAGACGCGGCGTGCACCCGAGCGGATGCGCCAGCGTGACCACGCCGTTCGACGGGTTGCGCGCGCTGACCGCGATGGGGATCGTCTCACCCGCGGTCACCTGCACCGAAGTCGGTATCGTCCACTGCAGCACGGTTGCCGGTGACGCGGCCGGTGGTGGCGTCGCCGACGGCGGCGCCTGGGTCGCGCTCGATGTTGCCGGAGGCGATGTCGCAACCTGGCCGCCACCGGCGGCGGCACCCGTGCGCGAGGCCGGCAGCGTGACGGCGACCGGAGTGCTCGCGGCCACAGGCGTCGCAACTGACGTGTGAGTGCGTGATCCCGATCCGACTCCCGAGCTCGGCGGCCGCGTCGCGCGGCGAGTCGGGGTGCTCGACGCACCATTTGCGGTCGCCGCGGACGGCGGCGCGGGTTCCGTGCGCACGCTTGCCTTCGATATGGTCGTGAGCCAGATGACGACGATCGCGGCCGCTACGGCCACGACGAGCAACCTTCCGCCGAGCATGGCGTACTCGCGCGTCCGGGCGGCCTCCCGGCGTTGACGCCGGTCGAGCTCGACCACGATCACATCGTCCGGAGTGCGATCGTCGAGGAGGCCCTCGCGCTCCTCGGTGGTGGTCACCAGTGCCTCCTCGCCCGCCCGCGTTCACTCATCGTCGCGCGGGGGCGACCCCCGCGCCAAGAGCAGATCACCCTTTCGCCATGGCCCGAGGATGCCGTCCCCGCCTGGATAGGCTGCCCGCTCGATGTCGTTCGATCTGCCGGCGGAATACGTCGAGCTCCAGGCGTCGGTCCGCAAGCTCGCCCGGGAGAAGGTGGCACCCCGGGCACGAGAGATCGACACCTCGGCCACCTACCCACAGGATCTCTTCGACGTCTTCCGCAGCGCGGGCCTGCTCGGGCTCGTCGCGCCCGAGGAGTATGGCGGCGGCGGGGCTGGCGTCCTCGGTCTGACCGTGGCGATCGAAGAGGTCGCCAAGTACTCGAACACCGCCGCGCTCATGCTGTTGCTCACGCGGCTGCCCACCGGCCCGGTGCTGATCGCGGGCAGTGAGGCGCAGAAGCAGCGCTACGTCCGCGCCGTCGCGACCGGCGAGGAGCGGGCCGGCTTCGGCCTGTCGGAGCCGCAGGCGGGCAGCGACGTCGTCGGCATGCGTACCAAGGCAGTGCGCGACGGCGACGACTGGGTGTTGACCGGGACGAAGTGCTGGATGTCGGGCGTGGTGCAGGCCGACTGGTACTGCGTCTTCGCCAAGACCGGTCCTGCCGAATCCCGCAAGCACGACGACATCTCGTGCTTCATCGTCGAACGCTCGTGGCCGGGAGTGGCGGTCGGGCGCACCGACGACAAGATGGGCGTCCGCGGTGTCGACACCGGCGAGCTCCTGCTCGATGAAGTGCGGGTGCCCGCGAGCAACGTCGTCGGCGAGGTCGGCGGCTTCCGGCTCGCGATGCTCGGGCTGAACTCGATGCGGCCGATCGTGGCGGCGCGTGGAATCGGGCTCGCCGAAGGCGCACTGATGTACGCGGTCGACTACGTCAAGCAACGGGCCGCATTCGGGCGCACGATCGCCGACATGCAGGGCATCCAGTGGAAGATCGCCGAGCTCGCCACCGAGATCGAGGCCGCGCGCCTGCTCACGTATCGAGCTGCGATGATGGCGGACGAGGGCAAGTACACGAAGGAGTACGTCCCTTACCTGTCGATGGCAAAGTTCCTGGCGAGCGAGGTCGCGGTGAAGGTCTCGGGCGAGGCGCTCCAGATGCTCGGCGCCGCGGGTTATATGAAGGATCACCTCACCGAGCTCTACTACCGCGACGCGCGGCAGCTGACGATCGTCGAGGGGACATCGCAAGTGCAGCTCGGCCTCATCGCGCGTGGTGTGCTCGACCACGACCTATGGTGGGACTGAACCCGTGAACCAATTCGTCACACCGATCCTCGCGAAGTTGACGCGCGGCGCGGAGCTCTCGGCTCAGGAGATCGAGGACGCCGTCGGCGAGATCCTCGAGGGTCGCGTCGCCGACATCCAGGCCGCCGGCTTCATCGTCGCGTTGCGGACGAAAGGTGAGACGGTCGACGAGCTGGCCGCGCTCGTGCGCACGATGCATCGCTACGCCGCACACGTGGAAGTCGCGCCGGGCGCGATCGACACGTGCGGCACCGGCGGCGACCGCTCCGGCACGATCAACGTATCGACGATGGCCGCGTTGATCGCAGCCGGCGCCGGTGCGCGAGTCGTGAAGCACGGCAACCGCGCCCAATCGTCGCAGTGCGGTTCGGCCGACGTGCTGGAGGCGCTGGGTGTCGCCATCGAGCTCGGCCCCGAGGGTGTCGCCCGCTGCGTCGACGAAGCCGGTGTCGGGTTCTGCCTGGCCCCGCGCTATCACCCCGCGATGCGGTTCCTCGGTCCGGCCCGCAAGGAGCTCGGGGTCGCGACGACGTTCAACTTCCTCGGGCCGCTGGCCAACCCGGCGCGCGTCACGCGCCAGGCGATCGGCGTGAGCGACGACACGATGGCCACGAAGATGCTCGGTGCTCTCCAGGTGCTCGGGGCCGAGCAGGCGATGGTGTTCCACGGCGACGACGGCCTCGACGAGCTCACCACGACGACAACCAGCACGGTGCATGAGCTCGCGTCGGGCACGACCCGCACCTTCACGCTCGACCCCGCCGACCTCGGCATCCCGCGGGCCGAGGCGCGCGCGCTCGCCGGTGGCGACGCACTGACGAACGCGCGCTCGGTGCACGCGGTCCTCGCCGGCGAGACGGGTCCGCACCGCGACATCGCCGTGCTGAACGCGGCCGCCGCGCTCGTGGTGTCGGGGGTCGCGTCCGATCTCGCCTCGGGTGTCGACGCAGGTGCCGCGTCGATCGACGGCGGGCACGCGGCCCGAGCGCTCGAGCGCTTGGTGCGGGCCAGCGGAGACGCGATGGCGAGCGAGAGGGTGAGCTGATCATGGCGCCCGTGCTCCAGTGCCCCGAATGTGGTTACAAGCACCCGCTGGCGCGCGTCCCCGACCAGGGTGCGTTCGCGTGCGAGGGCTGCGGCCGCGTGTTGAAGGTGCCCGAGCAGATGGTGCCGCGCGCGGCGCCCGGAGCCGCGGCGGCCGCGGTCGGTACGGCGACGAGGGCTCCGGCGGTGCCGCCGGTCGTGGAGCCGGTAGCACCGGCGGCGACACGCGCGCTGCCGGTCGTCGACCAGCAGCCCGCGGTCGCGGACACCGGTATGCGCCCGGCGGCGCCCACGATCACGGTGCCGTGGTGGATGCGCGGCCTGTTGTGGATCGTCGCCGTGCCCGTGTCGTTCGTGGTGGTGTTCGAGATCGCGAGGGCGTTCGGTCTGTTCACGAACAACCAGCTGTCGGACCTGTTCCTCGCGAACGGCACCAGCCGCTTCTGGCCGGTGGCCCGCCTGCTCCCGTTCGTCGCGCTGCTCACCGCGTTGATCGTGCAGGGCGGCGTGTATCTCGTCGCGCGCCTGCGCCGGCCGCGTCCTTAGCGCGGCCGCAGCGGCGAGGCGAGCTCGCCGTCGACGTGCACGAGGCGGACGCCCGCGCGCCCGGCGACGCGATCGAACCAGCGGGCGACCGTCAGGATCTCCGCGATCTCGTCGGCTTCCTCGTTGTTCTCGACCGTGATCGACTCGTCGAGCACCACCCGGCCGTTGCGGATCTCGACACGGCCGTGATCGGTGTCGAGCACGACCCGGGCGACGGACCGCCACTGCGCGACGGTCCGCCGGCGCGCGAGCGCCGCGGTCAACGCCTGGAGCCGATCGCGGGTTGCGGCGGCCTCCTCGAAGCGCTCGTCGCCCGCGAGGCGATGCATCCGCTGTTCGAGGGGGCGGGTCACGAGCTCGGGCTCGACCGTGAGCGCACGGCGGGCGGTCGCGACGAACGACGCGTAAGACTCGGCGTCGATGTTTCCCCGGCACGGACACGACGCCACGCCGAGCTGCGCGCTCACGCACGGCGGCCCCGGGACGATCTCGGCCCGCCGGCCGACCCGCGTCGTGCACCGGCGCAACGGCACGGCCGCTTCGATGGCTTCGCGCACCTCGTGCGCGGCCGCCGCCGACGCGAAGGGGCCGAGCGCGCCCGGATCGTCGGGTGCGCGGCGCACCAAGGTGAGTCGCGGGAAGCGTTCGCGGGTGAGCGTCAGGTAGGCAGGCGCGCGCGTCGACTTGCCCCGCCGGTTGAACCGTGGGCGGAGCTGCTGGATCATCCGCAGCTCGCGGATCTCGGCTTCGAACGCGCTCGCGCAGACCCGATGATCGATCGACGCGATCTCGCGCAGCAGCTGGGGGACCTTGCGCCGGTCGTCGGACGAGAAGTACGAGCGGACCCGCGCACGGAGGTTCGTCGCCTTGCCGACGTAGAGCACGCGGCGGTCGCGATCTCGAAAGACGTACACGCCGGGGGCACGGGGGAGTCGCGCGGTCAGCGCGAGCTTCGCGGCCGACGGATGGGCGCGCATCGTCGGCAGCGCGAGGAGATCGTCGAGGCCGAGCACGCCGTAGGCGGCCGCCCGCTCGAGCAACGCGTGCAGGACCTCGGCGGTCGCCGCCGCGTCGGCGTAGGCGCGGTGCACGGGTTCGACGCTGGTGCGGAAGTGGCGCGCGAGCGTGTGCAAGCGCAGGTTCGCCACCTCGTCGCGGACGAGGCGGCGCGCGATCGCGACGGTGTCGACGCGCCGGTGCGGGAGACGGTCGTAGCCGCGCGCATTCAGTGCGGCGTCGAGGAACGAGCAGTCGAAGCGCACGTTGTGCCCGACGATCACGGACTCTCGCGCGAACTCGAGGAAGGCCGGCAGCACTTCGTCGATCCGCGGCGCGGGCAGCACCATGGCCTCGGTGATCCCGGTCAACACGGTGATCATCGGCGGGATGGGCACGCCGGGGTTCACGAGCGTCTCGAACCGGCCGAGCAGCTCGCCGCCGCACAGCTTGAGCGCGCCTATTTCGGTGATGGCGTCGGTCGCGGGCGAGCCGCCGGTCGTCTCGAGGTCGACGACGACGAACGTGACCGCCGACAGCGGTGTGCCCAGATCATCGAGCGTCTGTTGCCGCGGCGCGGGCGGGGGTGCGGTCGGCGTGGGTGCGAAGCCGGGCAGCTGCCCGGCGTCCCGGAGGAGCGCGGCGGATTGGGAAGTGGGCGCCATGCGCGCGAGAGCGTAACCGAACAGACGTTCGTGCGAAAGGATGTTCGGCCAGGTTAGGCTCGCGGGCATGGAGCCGAGGACGCGGTACCGCTGCAGCGCGTGCGGCAACGTGACGCGCTTCGACGTCGTGGCGACGCGGCGGACGCGTGCCTTCTTTCACTACAGCATCGGCGGTGAACTCGAGATCGAGGACGAAGAGGTGCTCGACGAGCGCATCGAGCAGGTCACTTGCCGCTGGTGCCGGGCCGGCGGGAGCTCGATCGAACAGCTGCCCTCGCCCTCGCCCTTGCCCTTGCGAACCTGCGTCAAATTTCCCGATGACGTGTGGAACATTGACGCAGGTTCGCAGAGGGGAGCGTCGAGCGGCGAGGGCGACACAGAGTCGCGGTGAGCGCAGCGCAGCGGAGCGAGCTCGCCGGAGCCCCGAGCGTCTGCGAGGCGGGTATCCCGCCGAGCAGCGAGGGCGACAAAGAGTGATTGTCTCACCCGTGTGTCACGATGCGCGCATGAACGGGCGCACCCTGCGATTGATCGATTGTGACGAATGCGTGATGGCGGGCACCGACTGCTGCGACGACTGCGTGGTCAGCTTCATCGTCTCGCGCGAACCGGGCGAGGCCGTCGTGGTCGACGCGGACGAGGAGCGCGCGCTGCGCGAGCTGAGCGCGGGCGGGCTCGTGCCCGGGCTGCGGCACCGGCCGCGGCGCGCCGTGTAACGCCGGGTTGGGTCAGTCGCGATCCGACTTCGCGAAGCGCGCCAGGTCGGCCGCGCCCGTGGCCGACGGTCTGATCCCGCGGGCCTTGATGCTGACGTCCCAACCTTCGGCCTGGTGCCGCAACGCGCCGACGGTGCAGTTCTCCTTGCCGAGCGCCGAGAACGGGTCGTACGTGAACAACCGCATCGCGTTCTCGTGACTGATCTTGTTGATCTCGGTATCGCTGCAGTTCGCCGCTTGCATCTGCTTCATGAACTGCTCGGGTGACTGCGGCCAGGTGGAGTCGGAGTGCGGGTAGTCGCACTCCCAGCAGATCATGTCGACGTTCATCTTGTGCCGCAGCTCGATGCCGACGGGATCGTCGATCCAGCAGCAGATCACCTGCTCGTCCATGACCTGGCTCGGCCGCCGGTCGCCCATGTCCTGGCCGGTCCAGAAGCGGTGCCGTTCGTAGGTGTAGTCGATGCGTTCCCGGAAGTACGGGATCCAGCCGATGCCGCCCTCACTGAGCGCGTACTTCAGCTTCGGGAACTTCTTCGCCGTCTGCGACCACACGAAGTCGGCCGCGGCTTGCACGATGTTGATCGGCGACAGCGTGATGAGCACGTCCATCGGAGCATCGTCGGAAGTGATCACCATCCTCGACGACGAGCCGATGTGCACGTTGACGACGGTGCCCAGCTCCTCGCACGTCGCGAAGAACGTGTCCCAGTGCCCGGAGTGGATGCTCGGGAAGCCCAGGTGCACCGGGTTCTCCGAGAACGTGACCGCGAAGCAGCCCTTGTCGGCGACGCGCCGCACCTCGGCGGCCATCTTGTCGACGTCCCACATCATCGGGATCGCCAGCGGGATGAACCGGCCGGGATACGCGCCACACCAGCTCTCGATGTGCCAATCGTTGTAGGCCTGTACGAGCGCGACCGCGAGCGGCTCGTCCTTCTGCGCGGCGCGCGCGAACAGCTGACCGCAGAACTGGGGGAAGCTCGGGAAGCACATCGAGCCGAGCAACCCGTTCGCGTTCATGTCCTTCACACGGTCGTGGATGTCGTAACAACCCGTCCGCATGTCGTCGAACGACTGCGGGTCCATCGCGTACTCCTCGGGCGGGCGGCCCGCGACCGCGTTCAACCCGATGTTCGGCAGCTCCGCCCCCATGAACTGCCACACGTCGATCGGGTGTTGGCCGAACTCCTTGCGCACGAGCTTCGGCGCGACCTCCGCGTACTTCTGGGGCAGCCGGCCCTCGAAGAGGTCGGGGGGCTCGACGACGTGATCGTCGACGCTGACGAGGATGAGGTCTTCGAGGCGCATGGGCGGGCTCCCTCGATCGCGGGCGGTGGTGCAGCCGAAGCTGACGGCGGTGTCAGTGTACGCCGGAGGGTGCCGCCCGGTCGACGACGGGTCAGCGGTCCGCGGCGTGCGCCCGCAAGGCGTCGAGCGAGCACCACTCGACGGCGCGCGCGTGGGTCGCGGCGAGGTGCACGGGCGGCGCGACGCCGGCCTCGAACGCCTCCTGCCAGCGCGAGGCGCACAGGCACCAGCGGTCACCCGGTCGCAAGCCCGGAAACCCGTATTCGGGGTGCGGAGTGACGAGATCGTTGCCGACCTCGAGCGAGAACGCGAGGAATTCCTCGGTCATCTCCGCGCACACCACGTGGACGCCCGCGTCGTCGGCACCGGTCTCGCAGCAGCCGTCGCGATAGAAACCGGTCAGCGGGTCGAGGCCACAGGGCTCGAGCTCGTCACCCAGCACGTTCCGCGCCACCGGGTTAATCCCAGGTCACGCGCAGCGCAGCGGGCGCGCGGAAGACCATTCCCGTGATCGGTACGGGCTCGACCTCGGGATCGAAGCGCAGGCCCGGAAGCCGGTCGAGGAGCTGGGTCAGCACGACGCGCGTCTCCATGCGCGCGAGGTGCAGTCCGAGGCACATGTGCGGCCCCCACGCGAACGCCATGTGCTGGCGGGGCGGGCGGAAGAGGTCGAACTCCTCGGGATGCTCCCAGTACTTCTCGTCGCGGTTCGCCGAGCCGATGCTGACCGAGATCGCGGAGCCGGCCGGGACCGACACGCCTTCGACCTCGGTGTCGATCGCGGCCGTGCGCAAGATGCCGAGCAGCGGTGGCTCCCACCGCAGCCCCTCCTCGATCGCCTGGGGCATGAGCGCGCGGTCGTTGCGCAGCGCGTCGAGCTGATCGGGGTTCGACAGCAAACCGAACAGCAGGTTGCTCGACGAGCGGTACGTCGTCTCGGCGCCCGCCGGCAGCAGCAAGCGCAAGAACGCGCAGATCTCGTCGTCGGTGAGGTGCGTGCCTTCGAGTTCGGCGTGCACCAGCACCGAGATGACGTCGTCGGACGGATGGGCGCGACGCTCGGCGATGATCCCGCAGAGATACTCGTAGAGCTCGCGCGACCCGCGCGTCGCGCGCTCGAAGTCGAATCCCGCGCTGATGACCTCGACCGCGCGGCGGTGGAAGGTCGGCAGATCTTCACGGGGTAGGCCGAGCAGCCGTGCGATGACGACGACGGGAAACGGGAACGTGAGCTCGCGGACGAGATCGGCACCGCGGGGCGCGCGGTCGATGAACGCATCGATGTGCTCGTCGACCACGCCGCGCACCAGCTCGTGCTCCCACGCGTCCATCGCCTTGCGGCTGAACGCCTGCTGCACGAGCCCGCGGTACAGGTGATGCTCGGGCTCGTCCATCTCGAGGATGGTGTGGCCCATCACCTCGCCCATCACGTCGGCGTAGCCCTTGGACGAGAACGTCTCGCCGTCCTTCAGGACCTGCTGCACCGCGTCGTAGCTGAACGCGGTGAAGACGTTCAGGTCGGATTGGCCGAGGCTCGGCATCTCGTAGTCGGTGCCTTCCGGCAGCAGCGACGCCATGTCGATCTCTTCACGCCGCATCGGCGATTCGCGGCGGGCGAGCGCGAACAGCGGATAGGGATCGTCGATCAAGCCCATACCGGCGCTGCGGTTGAAGTCTTCGAACGGGTCGTACTCGTCGGCGGTGGTGTCGGCGGTGGCCATGCACGCCACCGTAGTCCTGACTACTGTCCCGCGTATGCAGCACTTCTCGCAGAATCAGGTGTGGCTCGGTCTGTTCGTCCTGCGCGTCACGGTCGGCGCCACGATGATCGCCCACGGGTACAACCACATCTACCGGGGCGGCAAGATCAAGGGCACGGCGGGATGGTTCGAGAGTCTCGGGATGAAGCCGGGCATTCTGCACGCGTGGCTCGCCAGCCTCACCGAGCTCGCGGCGGGCGCGGGGCTCGTCGTCGGGCTGCTCACGCCGCTCGCGGCCGGTGCGCTGATCGGCACGATGGTCGTGGCGTGGATCACCAACCATCGCAACGCGGGGTTCTTCGTGTTCCGGCGCCCCGTCGAGGGCTGGGAGTACTTGATGAACCTGGTCGCGGCGCTGATCGCGATCGCGTGTCTCGGGCCGGGCAAGTGGTCGTTCGA
>DATMUX010000016.1:0-5733 GCA_035563695.1 Acidimicrobiia bacterium | reverse complement strand
CTGGCTCGCGGGCGCCGACGGCGCGGTCTACTCGTTCGGCGACGCGGCCTATCGCGGCGGCATGAACAACCGTCACCTCAACCAACCGATCGTCGGCATGGCCGCCATGCCCAATGGCTCGGGGTACACGCTGCTCGGCCGTGACGGTGGGATCTTCAACTTCGGCACGGCACCGTTCCTCGGATCGACGGGCGGTTGGCGGTTGAACGCGCCGGTGCTCGACATGACGATGACCCGCGACGGACGCGGCTACTGGTTCGTTGCCGCCGACGGGGGGGTGTTCTCGTTCGGCGACGCGCACTTCCACGGATCGACCGGCGCGTTGCAGCTCGCGCGCCCGGTGCGGTCGATGACCGCCGCACAGGACGGCCAGGGGTACTGGATGGTCGCCGACGACGGCGGCATCTTCGCCTTCGACGTTCCGTTCGAGGGCAGCCTCCCGGCCGTGCGCAGCCTGCTCGGATGGAACTACGTCGCGAGCGTCCGGATGCGTGCGCTGGCGAGCAACGACGGCTACTACATCCTCGGTGCCGACGGAACGGTGTGGGCGCTCGGCAACGCACGGTACTTCGGGTCGGCGGCGGGATCGTGGGCCGTCGACCTCATGCAGGCGCCGTAGTCAGAGCGACGAGCGCACGAGGCCGGACTGCCACGGGCTCTCGGGCCAGCCGCGCCGGCCGCGCCCGACGGCGACACGGTGGAGGTGCTCGACGACGGCGTCGGGATCGTGCCCGAGGCGTACGAGCGCGACACCGATGACCGTTCCCGTGCGGCCCCGCCCGCCCATGCAGTGCACCGCCACCCCGATGCCGTGCCGGAGATGATCGATGACATCTTCTGCTGCCTGTGCGATCAGCTCCCGTTCACGTTCGGGTGCGACGGGCTCGCCGCCGCTCACGAGGTCCTGGAGCCGGATCGCCGACACCGTGCACGGTGTTGCGTCATAGGGCGCACGTTCGTGCGACAGACACACGACATGACCGATTCCGTGTTCGTGCAACAGGGCCCAGTCGGCGCGACTCGGATACGACATGCCGGCCAGCGCAACCGGACGGCGCGCGATCCAGTACAGATCGTCCGGAACACAGAGATCGCCGAGGAATCCCGTGTGCGCGCCCGGCGGCAGCAGCTTGATCCGGGTCACTAGTTGGCGAAACGATCGCCGTAGTGCTCGTCGGGCTCGTAGCACACGCCCGCGGTGATCAGGTCGTCGATCTGCGCGTCGGTGCGGCCCAGCTCCTGCAGGATCGCGCGCGAGTCCTGGCCGACCAGCGGGGGCGGGCCCGCGATCCGTCCGGGCGTCTCCGAGAAGTCGATCAGCTCACCGAACTGCCGCATGTCGCCGAGCAACGGGTGCTCGTAGTGCGCGACGAGGCCGAGCGCGATGTTGTCGGCGTCGAACAGGGGCGCCTCGCCGCCTTGCGTGTCGACCGGAACCTCGTTGGGCACCCCGGCGTCGTCGAGCGTGCGCGTCCAGAAGCGCGCGGTCCTTGTGAGAAAGCGCGGCTCGAGGAGACTCTCGAGCTGGCGGCGGTGCTCCGACCGGCTCGCCGCGGTCGCGAAACGCGGCTCGTCGGCGATCTCCGTGAGCCCGAGCGTCGTGCACAGCCGCCGGAAGTCGTCATCGGTGACCGCCGCGATGCAGATCCAGTCGTCGTCCTGCGTGCGATACAGGCGATAGGTCGCCGACAGTCCCGTGAGGTCCTTGTCGAGGTGCGGCCGCGGGGCGGGTACGCCGCCGACGAGGTGCGCATCCGACGTGAAGATCGCGCCACCGTCGAAGAGCGAGGTCCACACCTCCTGGCCATCTCCGCTGCGCAAGCGGTGGAACAGCGCCCCGAGTACCGCGACGACCGACAACATCGCGTTCGACGCGTCGCACATACCGAAGCGGTAGTAGATCGGGGTGTTGCCCTCGTGCACCGCGCCCGACTCGTGTTCGAGACCCGACGACGCCTGGTAGAGAGGGTCGAGACCGCCGAAGCGGGCGAGCGGCCCCTCGAAGCCGTACGCCCATGTGTTGCAGTAGACGAGGTCGGGCTTGACGGCTTTACACGCCTCGTAGTCGATGCCCAACTTGGTGGCGACGCCGGCCGTCATGTTGTGGTGCACGACGTCGGCGGTGCGTACGAGATCGAGCGCGATCTCGAGACCGCGCGGATCCTTAAGGTTGAGCGCGAGGTCGCGCTTGCCGCGCTGGCAGCCGAAGAACGGCTTGCTCGCGAGGCGCATGCCGTCGCCGGTGACCGGCTCGACCTTGATCACCTCGGCGCCGAGGTCGCCGAGGATCATCGGCCCGAACGGCCCCGCGAGGTACTGCCCGAAGTCGATGACTCGAAGCCCCTGAAGGGCCTTCGAGTCATCGTTCCTTGCCTTGTCGCCCTCGCTGCTCGCCGGAGTCCCGAGCGTCCGCGAGGCGGGTATCCCGCCGAGCAGCGAGGGCGACAAAGAAGTATCCGCGCGCGCGCCCAGCTCTTTCAGGATCTCGTCGTTGTGCTGGCCGGGAGTGGGTTGCGGGCCCTGGATCGCGGTCGGCGTGCCGAACATGTGCAGCGGGGTGCCGACCTGAGTCGTCTCACCCACGACCGGGTCGACGACCGTCTGCACCATGTTGTTGGCGATCAGCTGCGGGTGCGCGAACTGCTCGTCGGACGTGATGATCGCCTCGATGGCGTGGTTGTGCTCCTGGAACGCGGCGACGATCTCGTCGCGCTTCCATTCCTTGAACTTCTCGCGCCGCCGCGCGTTGATCTGCTCGCGCTCCTCGGCCGGCATCGCCATGAACGTGAACGGATCGGGCGCGTCATCGAGGCCGAGGATCTCGTCCTGACTCTTCGTCGGTGTCAGGCCACTCATGATCGACGCGTGGACCCAGCCGTCGGCGCACTCGAAGATCGATTGCTGGTGGATGCCCGGCGGGTACGACTTGCCCATCAGCTCGTGGAACTGCGCCGGCGCCAGCTCGACGTGCTGCCAGATCTGGGTCGTGTAGAGCATCGCGCCCGCGAACAACGACGTCGTGACCTTCTGGCCGCGCCCGGTGCGCTCGCGGGCGATCAATGCGGAGAGCACGCCGCTCGATACGAGAAAGAACGCGCCCATCGACGGCATCGGCATGTGCAAGAAGATCGGACCCATGCGCCACCCGGGCTGTTCCCACATCTGGCCGCTGCTGGCCTGAACCAACGCGTCGTAACCGGGGCGTTGCGCGTAGCGGTGACCGTCGGGATAGGCGGGGCACGACAGATAGATCACGCCCGGATGGCTCTCGTGGACGGAGTCGTAACCGAAGCCGAGGCGCTCCATGACGCCGGGCCGGAACGACTCGACGACGACGTCGGCGGTGCCGAGCAGGCGGTCGAAGACCTCTCGGCCACGATCGGACTTCAAGTCGACGGTGAGCGAGCGCCGGCTCCGGTTCCAGACGCGCGCACCGTCATACGCGCGGAACGGGTCGCCGCCCGGTGGTTCGACCTTGATGACGTCGGCGCCCTGCTCGGCGAGGAGCAACACGCCGACAGGGCCGGCAATACCCCACGACAGGTCGAGGATGCGGATGCCGTCGAGCGCTCCGGGCATCTCTCGAACCTAGCGCGTGACGGAGATCGTGAACCCGGCTCGGAATCGGTCGCCGGGCGGGCAGAGGGGAGCGGTGCCCCGCACCAGCGCGTCGATCTCGGCCGTCATCGGCTCGATCGCCACCAAGTGGCGGCGCGGCGGCACGAACAGCTGGGCGAACGGATACGCGCGATCGAACCGCAGCGTGAGCACGCGATCGGCCGCGGCGATGGCGAACGTGCGGTCGCGGCCGAGCGCGTAGTGGTCGTCGAAGGTGCGGCGACCGATCAAATCGCGTTCTCGCGATTGCGCGGTGCGGCGGCCGGTCGGGATCGTGCGCGCGTCGACGTCGACGTGCTCGCACGCGGGCCAGCGCAGCTCCCATCGGGCGCGCGGCGTGCCGGGGAGCCGGACGTAGGGATGCCAGCCGAACGAGATCGGCACCGCGCGATCGGACGCCGCCGTCACCTCGGTAACGATCGTCAGGCCGCGCTCGGCGTGCAGGCGCGCGTCGACGGTGAGCACGTGGGGGAAGGGGAACGCGCGGAGCTTGTCGGGGTGAGCGCCGTAGTCGAGGCGCGCGACGACACGGGCCGCGTCGATGCTCGTGACCTCGAACGGCACGCCCAGCAGGTTGCCGTGCAAGGGGAGGCCGCCCTTGTCGACGGGCAGCGCCAGCCCGCGCAGGTCGACCCGCCGGCCGTCGACGCGGTAGCCCCATCGCGCGAGCCGGTTCGCCCACGGATGCACGAGGGGGATCGCCGTCGCGCCTCCGGCCCGGAACTCCGAGATCGTGCGGGGCCAAGCAACGTACTCGTCGCCGCGATGGCGCAACGACGTACACAACATCGCGCAATCGGGACGGAAGCTCGCGGCGTACGCGCCTGCGTGCAACGTGATGCCGGCCACGAGTCGTAGCGTAGAGCCGTGGATTCGCACGAACAGGTGACGTGGTTCGCCGATCCCGACGCCGGGCTGCGCGCGATCGTCGCCATCCACTCGACCGCGCTCGGCCCGGCGCTCGGCGGGATCCGTTTCTGGCACTACCCCCGCGACGAGGACGCGCTCGCCGACGCGTTGCGGCTCTCGCGGGCGATGACCATGAAGGCGGCGGTCGCCGGTCTGCAGCAGGGCGGCGGCAAGGCCGTCGTGCTCTGGGACGATCGGGGCGCGGCCCGCACTCCCGCGTTCCTGCGCGCGCTCGGCCGCTGCGTCGACGCCCTCGGCGGCCGCTACCTCGCGGCCGAGGACGTCGGTGCGTCGCAGGCCGACATGGACGGCATCGCGGCCGAGACGCCGTGGGTCACCGGCGTCGATCCGGCGCGGGGCGGCTCGGGCGACCCGTCTCCGGTGACCGCGTTCGGCGTGCTGTACGCGATGCGCGCCGCGACCGCGTCCGATCTCCGAGGAGTGCGCGTGGCCGTGCAAGGTGCGGGACACGTCGGTGCGTGCCTGGCGCGATTACTCGTCGACGCGGGCGCACGCGTCACCATTGCCGATATCGATGCCGCGAAGGCGTCGGCCGCCGGCGTGCCGGCGATCGCGCCCGACACCGTGCTCGGCGCCGACTGCGACGTTCTCGCGCCCTGCGCGCTCGGCGCGGTGTTGACCCGCGAATCGGTGCGCGAGCTCCGGTGCAATGTCGTGTGCGGCGCGGCGAACAACCAGCTGCTCGACGACGCAGCCGCGGAGGCGCTGGCGGAGCGCGGGATCGTGTACGCGCCCGATTACGTTGCCAACGCCGGAGGCATCATCAACATCGCGCAGGAATGGGCGCCGGGCGGGTACTCGGCCGAACGCGCGCACGCCGAGGCCGCGCGGATCGAGGCGACCATGCATCGCGTGCTCGAGCTGGCGCGGGCCGAAGGGGTGACGAGCGCGCGTGCCGCCGACGAGCTCGCGGCCCGTCGCATCGCGGCGGGGGGACGGTCACCGTACCGGCCGGGCGAGCCATCGGTGATGCGCGACGCGTTGCTGGCGCGGCGCCCGCGGTTCTCCTGACCGACTTACTGGTTGGGCTTGTCGCCGCTCTTCGCGGCCTCCTCCATTGCCTTCAGGCGTTCGAGGATCGGCATCGGCTCCTGGCCGACCTCGGAGAACCGCGCCGCGAGCTCGTCGACCGTCCACCGGCCGTCCTTGCGCATCTCGCGCACCTCGACCGGCTGGTTCCACACC
>DATMUX010000015.1:0-3114 GCA_035563695.1 Acidimicrobiia bacterium | reverse complement strand
ATACCACGGCGAGCACGTGCGGCTCGAACGCTGCAAGATCTCGCCGACGCCCGCGCAGCCCATCCCCGTCCTCGTCGGCGGCCACGCCGACGTCGCGCTGCGGCGCGCCGCCCGCGCCGGCGACGGCTGGATCCACGCGGGCGGCGATCCGGCCGCGCTCGCGACGATGATCGAGCGCGTGCGTGCACTGCGCGCCGAGTACGGCCGCGCGCACGAGCCGTTCGAGATCCACGCGATCTCGCTCGACGCGTATTCCGTCGACGGCGTCCGCCGGCTCGAGGATCTCGGCGTCACCGACGCGATCGTCGGCTTCCGCTGGCCGTATGTCCCCGAGCCGGACACGCAGCCGTTGCCGGAGAAGCTCGACCTGCTCCGCCGCTTCGCCGACGACGTCATCGCCCGCGCCTGACTCACCCGTGACCCACTGCGCCCCGTTTTGGCGACGATCGGTGCACGGAGAGAGCACCAGGTGTCGCCAAAACGGTGTGGTGGCTAGGTTCGGGCCATGAAATTCGCGATGTTCTACGAGATCCCCGTGCCCGAGCCGTGGACGCCCGAGCGCGAGCACCAGGCCTACAAGGACACGATCGAGCAGGTGAAGCTGGGCGACCGGCTCGGATTCCACTCGTTCTGGACCGTCGAGCACCACTTCCTCGACGAGTACTCGCACTGCTCGAACCCCGAAGTCCTCTACGGCAACATCGCCGCCGTCACGAACAACATCCGCATCGGCTACGGCGTGCGCCTGCTGCCCAAGCCGTACAATCACCCGATCCGCACGGCCGAGAGCGTCGCCGTGCTCGACCTGATCAGCGACGGGCGCGTCGAGTTCGGCACGGGCCGCTCGTCGACCCGCGCCGAGATCGAGGGCTTCGGCATCGATCCGCTCGAGACGCGCGCGATGTGGGACGAGGCGCTGCGCCACATCGTCGGCATCTGGACGAACGAGGAGTACGAGTTCGACGGCCGCTACTGGCAGATGCCCAAGCGCCGCGTGCACCCGAAGCCGTTGCAGCAACCGCATCCACCGATCTGGGGCGCGACATCGAGCCTGGAAGGGCACTACGAGATCGGTGTCCGCGGCCTCGGCCTGCTGTCGTTCACCGTCGGTATGCCGCCGGAGGAGTTGGAGGCGCGCATCGTCAACTACCGCAAGGGCCTGTCGGAGTGCACGGAGCCGGTCGGCCGCTTCGTCAATCCCACCGCAGCCACGTTCACGATGGTGCACTGCAACGACACGAACGAGAAGGCGCGCGCGGTCGCGGAGGAATCGTTCGTGTGGTACCCGAAGACGGCGGGCCACCACATCGCGACGCTCGCGGAGTGGATGGCCGGTGAGGGTAAGGACCTCGGCAACTACAACTACGCAGGCGAGGCGTTGAAGGGCGAGCACGCAGGCTTCTTCGACCATCTCACGATGGACTACCTCTACGACAGCGGCGCGGGCGTCGTCGGCGATCCCGACCGCTGCATCGAGCTCTGCAAGCGCTACGAGGCGGTGGGCTGCGAGCTGCTGTTCTGCCTGTTGAACCCTTACAACATCCCGCACGAGGAAGTCATGCGGTCCATCGAGCTGATCGGCACCCATGTGATCCCCGAGTTCGACAAGTAGCACACCGACCAAGGAGGAGCGCGATGCTGCTCGACGGCATCAACCACGTCGCCGTGCTCACGAACGACACGGAGAGGCTGATCGACTTCTACCGGGAGATGTTCGACGCCACGGTCTCCCACCAGGAGTCGATCGATGACGGCGCGGGCCGGTTGACGTTGATCGACGTCGGGCCCCGCACCGAGCTCAACGTGTTCCAGTTCCACGACAACACCGAAGCCGACCGCCAGGTACCGATGTTCGGCCGAGGTCGCATCGACCACATCGGGCTGCAGGCCGCGTCGCGCGAGGCGTTCGACGAGATCCGGCGCCGGCTGATGGCACACGGCGCGAGCGACGGCTTCGTGACCGACTTCGGACGGGCGTTGAGTGTGTTCTTCCGCGACCCCGACGGGCTCGAGGGTGAGGTGCTGCTGTGGTTGTCGAGCGACGGCCCGGTGCACGGACCGGGCACGCCGGCCGCGGGTTACGACGCGTAGACGTCGGTGCCGAAGCACGCGAGCCCGGGTGCGCCGGCGAAGCCGAGGTGCGGCAGCGCGAACACGTTCTCGATGCTGCACAACAACGCGTAGTGGTTGTACGGGGTCGCGCTCATGGTGCCGGCGAGCGCCCGCGGCGAGAGCACGAGTGCGCCGACGCGGCCACCGCCCGGCCCGGTCAGCCCCGGCTTGGCCGTGTTCGGTGACGGCGGCGTGTGGCAGCACGCGCTCGCGTCGCCCGTCTCGGCTTCGTCGAACGTGATCACGAGCATGCCGCCCGCCTGGTACGCCGGTGACGCGAGGATCTTCGGCACCCACTGCGCGAGGAAGCGGTCGGCCGACACGAGGCCGCCGGGCTGCCCGTCGACGCACGGCGCGTCGTGCCCGTCGTGACACAGGTTGGGCGTGATGAAGGCGAGATTCGGTGTGGTTGCCACCGACGCGAGGTCGCCGGTCAGCTTCGACAGATCGACGTCGTTCGCGGCGCACTGCGGGCCGTCGACGATCGAGTGGAAGTAGACGAACGGATTGTGGCGCGTCGCGTACTGGTCGCCCTTGCGTGCGACGATCGTCGGATCCGGCGACCCGATCTGCGGATGGCGGCACGGCGTGCCCATGTCCTCCATGTAGCCGCGCCACGTCTTGCCCGAGCTCGCGAGCTGATCGGCGACGGTCTTCACGGAGGTTGGGTACACACATCCCTTGCCGAGCGCCTGACCGTACGCACCGGTTCCCGCCGCGGCGAAGTTCGTGTACCTGAAGCAGTCGCTCTGGGTCGACGGGTTGGGCGACTGCCCGCTGATCTGCGCGATGTAGTTGTCGAGGCTGACGTGACCGATGGCGTAGTACTGCGTCAGCTGGACGCCTTTCGGCACGAGCACGGTGTTGAGATAGCGCGCCGGCGACGCCGCGCCCCACGTCTGGTCGTAGCTCTTGTTCTCGAGGTTGATCACGAACACGTGACCGATCGCCGACGATGCGCTCGCGCTCGTCGAGCTCGGCGTCGACGTCGCGGGCAGGCTC
>DATMUX010000014.1:0-3797 GCA_035563695.1 Acidimicrobiia bacterium | reverse complement strand
CGCGGTCGCGACCTGCGCCGGGCTGCAGAGTCAGCGCGACGGGTACCTCGCCGCGCTCGCCGAGCATCCGGACGCCGGCCGGGTCGCCGCGGCCCTCTCCGAGATCGACGCGTGCCGCGTCGCCGCGGCGAAGGCACGCGCCGCCGAACGCGACGCCCGCACCGCCGAGGGCGAAGCGCAGGCACTCGTGCGGAGCGCGCGTGATCAGACCGAGCAGATCGAGGACGCGTTCGGACGGCAGCGCGAGCGGCTGCTGCGTGCGGGGCTCGACCCGCCCGAACCGTCGGGAGGGCTTGCCGGTGCATGGAGCGCTTTCGTGGCGTGGGCAACACGCGAGCACGCCTCGCGGGTCTCCGAGCAGGCCGCGGCGCGCGCCGAGCACGAGCAGCTGCTCGCGGCGCGGGCCGCGCGGGTGGATGCGCTGGTCGTGCAGGCGCGCACGTGCGGCGTTGCACCCGAGTCCGTGACGCTGCCGGGGTTGCGCGACGAGATCATCGAGCAAGGCACGCGGGCCCGTAACGAGCTGCAACAGATCGACGACGCGCAGGAGCGGGCCGCCAAGCTCCGTGAGCAGTCCGCCGCGGCGCGCACCGAGCACGAGGTCGCGCGCCTGCTCGGCGACCTGTTGCGTTCCGACCGGTTCGAGAAGTGGTTGCTCGCCGAGGCGCTCGACGTGCTGGTCGACGCGGCCTCGCGCACGCTGTACGCGCTCTCGCAGGGACGGTTCTCGCTACGGTCGAGCACCGAGGAGGAGTTCGTCATCGTCGATCATCGCAACGCCGACGAGACGCGATCGGTGCGCACCCTCTCGGGGGGCGAGACCTTCCAGGCGTCGCTCGCGCTCGCGTTGGCGCTCAGCGATCAACTCGCGTCGCTCTCGGCGGCCGGCGGCGTCAAGCTCGACGCGATCTTCCTCGACGAGGGCTTCGGCTCGCTCGACGCCGACACGCTGGATGCGGTGGCATCCACGATCGAGACCCTGGGAACCGAGGGCCGCATGGTGGGGATCGTCACGCACGTCCCTGCGCTCGCCGAGCGCGTGCCCGTGCGGTTCCGCGTGCACGACGGGACCGTCACCCGGGAGGAGTCGTGAGGTTCGTCGTCGATCCGTGGGACCCGGCCTACGGCGCGACCGTCGAGGGCGACGTCGCCGAATCCGAGGCTCCCGTCGTGGTCGACATCGAGTGCGCACCACGCGACTGGGCCCCCCGGCGGCCGCCACCGGGCACGGTCGCGCCCGACGCGCTCGTGTTCGTCGACGGCGTCCGCCGGCTGGAGGCGCGCACGTGGGTCGACGACGCCGGCGGGGGTTCGGTCGCGGGCATCTTCGCGTCGTACGCCGCGGGCGCCGTGCGGTGCGACGGGCGCGCCCGGATCGTCGACGTGGTGGTCGGGCGCGGCGTCTACGCGCCGAGCACGGCGCTCGCCGACGTCGACACGCGCGCCGGGCGCTTCGCCGCGCACCGCACCGCCGACGCCCGGCCCGAGTCGCTGATGTACGCCGTCCATTCCGACATGAGCGAGACCGAGGTGCGCGTCGCCGAGCAGGCGCGCCGGCGGGGCAACGAGCTGTTGCTGCTCGACGGGCCGCTGCGCAAGCGCGCGCACGTCCCCGACGCGGTCGGCATCGTCAAGACGCACCACGTCCGCTACCTACCGCCCGAGCTCGATCCGATCGTCGCCGCACTGGCGGCCGGCGAACGCACCCCGGTGTTCCGGGTCGACGCGCAACCCTTCAGCCGCCAGTCGTGGTACGTGCGCCTCCCGGGACCGGCGGGCGGGCCCTGGTCGGGCATCGTGCGGTGCGAGGCGACCGGCGCACTCGCGCCCGCCGCGGTCGTCGACCTGGCCGATCGCGTGACCCTGGCACTGCCCGGGTTCGCGTCCGAGCCGCACAAGGACGCCCGCGCACCGCAGAACCTCTACCCGATCGCGGGCCTGGAACGCGAGCTCCGCCGCCGCCTCGGTGACCCGGCGGTGATCTACCGGGCGTTGCGGCGCGCGGCCGCAGCCGTCACAGTCTGACTCGGGGCAGCCGCCGGCGCGAGTTCGTGTGGTTCGACGCGGCCGGTACTGGTGTCGAAGCGCTGTGTGTCCCCAAGGCGAGCGTTGGGATCGGCGGTGGTGGGGAAGAACGCGGATTGTGGCCGGACTTGCGGCCTGCTAGACACCGTCAGTGGTTGGTTGCCTGGTGATGCTGGGCAGTTCCCGACATGGAGGTAGTTGATGGTGATACGGCGATTGCTCGCAATCCTGGCGGCGTGTTCGGTTGCGGTGGTGGGCACCGCAACGGCGGCTGCCGCCAAGAGCCCATCCTCAGGTGACAACACATGCGCAGGCGGACCGATCGCGCCGGGTACGTACCGCTCGCTGACGGTCACGGGTTTCTGCGCGGTCGGTTCCGGTGTGGTCAGCGTGACCGGCGGACTGACGATCGCACCCAACGCAGGACTCGACGCCCAGAGCAACTGCGACGCGCACCTCAACGTCTCGGGCGGTATCACTGTGCTCACGAGCGCGATTCTGTTCCTCGGTAACTCGCAGAACGGCACGGGCTGTCCTGACAGCAATAACGTTGTCCATGGCGGCCTCCGCGCAACGAACGCGATCGGTGTCGTGGTGCACGGCACCCGCATCGACGGAGGGTTCTCCGTCCAAGGCGGCGGGGGTGGCAATAGCTACGCCCTGGTCCCGAACGACAATCCGCCGCCCGCCGAGATCGAGGGATGCGCGCCACTTCCCGGCCTTCCGTTCCCGCCCTTCACCGACGTTGAGGACAGCCACATCAACGGGGGTGCGTCGATCTCGGGCATGTCGACCTGTTGGATGGGGTTCATCCGCAACCACGTCAACGGCGTCGTCAGCGTGAACAACAACACCATGGGCGACCCCGACGCGATCGAGATCGGCCTCAACACCATCCACGGCGGTCTGAACTGCTCCGGCAACCGTCGCGACCCCGCCAGCCCGATCCTGCCCCTCGGTATCGGTGGTGTCCCCACCAACAGTTTCGACGGGTCGCCGCCGAACCCCAACACCGTTACTGGCCAAGCAACCGGACAATGCGCCGGGCTGTAACCAGCACAACCTGACGAACCCGGTCGACGCATTCAACCGAAGAGGTGGGAAGCTCGCCCGGGCTTCCCACCTCTCTTGTGTGCGCGGGGTGCTCCGGTCGCTGGTGTCATCGTCGACCCGAACCGGATCCAAGTGTTCGGTCGCGTCTCAGCGGTCATCGACGCAGATGTCGACGGACTCGACGACCTGACAGCACGCCGACTCGTGCTCGAACACGCGGGAGATCTCGCTGCCGTGCACGCGATTGCGAAGAGGTTTGGTAAACGAGAGTTCGCGCGGCGAACCGGCCCCCCGTCTACGGTCGCTGAACGCGCCGTACGCGGCGCACCAATCTCGAAACGTAACTTCGAATAGGCGCGGCGCGTTCTTCGGAGACTGTGCTCGAGATCATGGCCGGGTACTGGTCGTGCCAGCCAACGCGATCGAGAGCCTCAACGCCCGGTTCCGCCGAGCGGTCCGTCACCGCGGACACTTGCCAACGAACAATCCGCGCTCAATGTCCTATATTCCGGTCATGTTCTCACGGTCGGGTCGTCGTTGGGCTCTCCCGACGGGGGATCACATGGAGGCGGCGGCGGTGTCCTATCGCGGGACATCGGAAAGGGATGTCGCGGGAGATAGGCAAGGGTTGGTGATGCTGGCGGGTGTCCAAGGCCCGGCTGATCATCACCGCTGTCGTTGTCGAGCGTCGTGTCCAGGCCGAGGTTGCTCGTGCCTAT
>DATMUX010000013.1:0-5244 GCA_035563695.1 Acidimicrobiia bacterium | reverse complement strand
GCTTCGGGCCGTCGGCGAGGGCCGCGACGGCCCACGACTTCGTCAGCTGGTCGACGGCGACGATGGCGACGACGGCCGCGACGACCCACAGCGTCCGCGTGCGCCGGCGCTCCGCACCGTGTGCCTCACCGGCGCCGTTCGCCACGCGCTTTGCACTTCACGCACTGCTCCGCCCACGGGATGACCTCGAGCCGGGCCACCGGGATGCGGTCGCCGCACGTCACGCACAGACCGTACGTTCCTTCGGGCATGCGCTGCAGCGCCCGCTCGATGTCGTCGACGGTCTGGCGGGCGGTGGCCGACAGCGCCAGATCGCGCTCGCGCTCGACGCTCACGGTGTCGCCTTCGCCGGACTCCTCGTCGAATTGCGTATCGCCCTGCTCGCGCTCGCTCGCGAGCTGCTCGGCCTCGGCCTGGAGCTCGTCGGCCTGGCGCAGGTGACGGTCGCGCTCCTCCTCGAGGCGTTCCCGCAGCTTGGCCAGCGTGCTCGGCGCGAGCGGCGGCGGCAGCTTCTTCGGCGGTTCCTTCTTGACCGGGACCGGCTTCGGCGCTTCCTTCTTCGGCGTTGCCGGTTTGGTCGCGGATTTCATCGGAGGGGTTTTCGGCGCGGCCGCGGGTTTCTTGACCGCCGCCGCCTTCGCGGGCGCGGCCTTCTTTGCGGGCTTCTTCGCGGGGACCTTCTTCGCCGCGGGCTTCTTCGCGGGCGCCGCCTTCTTCACCGGCTTCTTGGCGACGGCCTTCTTGGCCGGGGCCTTCTTCTTGGCGGTGACCTTCTTGACGGGCTTGCGCGCGGCCACGGTCTTGGCGGCCGGTTTCGTCGTGGCCTTCTTCTTGGCCGGGGCCTTCGTCGCCGCGGCCCGCTTCGCCGTGCTCTTGGCCGACGCGCCCGGCTTCTTGGCCGGCTTCTTGGCGTTCTTCCTCGCTGTGGCCATGGGACCTACTCGTGTGACCGGGCCGCCCCGCGTGGGCCCCGGAAGGCGCCGGATTGTAGCGGTATCGGCCCGGGGCTTCGGCCACCCTCACCCGGCCCCGAACGGGCACCTTCAGCGGCGCCCTGGCGGCGCCCTACCGGCGCAATTCGAGCATGTCCTGGAGCCGGCGCCGGGCCTCGTCGGGCCCGAGCCCGGCCACACGCAGGCGTTTCAGGCGGGACCGCTCGCCCGACACGACGGTCACCGACGCGGGCGCCACGCCCAGTGCGTCGGCGACGACGATCCGGGCGGCCTCGGTCGCCCGGCCGTCGACGGGCGGGGCCGTCACCCGTACCTTGAGCGCGTCACCGTGGACTCCGGTGATCTCGGTGCGGCCCGCCCGCGGTTGGACGTGCACGTGCACGACGACGCCGCCGTCGACCTCCTCGATGACGCGCGCGTTCACGGGCCGCCGGCGCCGCCGTGCGCCCGGGGCAGGCGGCTCAGACGTAGACCCAGACCGTCTTGCCCAGCGGCAGGATGTTGTTCGCCCACATCCAGTTGACGGCGTTGTTCGACACGCGAGTGCACCCGTGCGACGCGGGGTACGGCGGAACCTCGGGGTAGCCGTGGATCGCGATACCCGACCACGTGAAGTACTTCGGGCGCCAGAGCGTGCCGAGCGGGCCGTGATCGGGTCCGTCGACCTGGCGGATGATCGTGAACACGCCCTCGGGCGTGTGCGCCGAGTACAGCACGCCGTTGAGCCAGTACGGATGGTCGGAACCGGTCGACGTGTTGAACGTCCATTGCGCGAACCCGTTGTCGACGACCATGAGGATCTGGCGCGTCTTGTCGATCTCGATGAGCGGACCAACACGCGACCGCGGGATCGGACGTGTGGCGGTACGGAACTTCGCCTGCGTCGCGAAGTCGATGATGCCGGTGCGCGCCAGGCCGTTCGCCTTCTGGAACGCCCACACGGCTTGTTCCGTGTCGGCGTCGAACACGCCGTTGATGCTCGGCAACCAGTAGCCCATCGCGGCCAGGCGCTGCTGGAGGTCGACGACACCCGGACCCTGTGCGCCCGGCGCGACGAGCGCGACGTCGGGAACGTCGTGGGCCGTGAGCATGCGATAGCCGTTGCCGTCGGGCATCCCGACGAGTTGCACGACGTGGCGACCCGGCGCGAGCAGACCCGAGGCGCTCCCGCGGAAGTGGGCATCGCCGAAGGTGAAGACGCCGCCGTCGGCGCCCGCGAGCCAGTAGCCCTGGCCGGTGCCGTCGCGCGCCATGCCCACGATGGGCGCGTTGAGGTGCAGGCTCCCGGTGGAGCCCCGGAAGTGCGCGTCGCCGAACGAGAAGATGCCGCCGTCGCTCGCGACGAGCCAGTAGCCGTTGCCGCTCGGCGTGGACGCCATGCCGACGACCGGCGCATTGAGACGCAGGCTGCCGGTCGACCCGTGGAAATGCGCGGAGCCGAACGAGAACACGCCGCCGTCGGACGCGTACAACCAGTAACCCAGGCCGCCGGGTCCGGGGATGATCGCCGTGATGGGTGCGTTGAGGCTGATGCTCGTCAGGCCGCCGTACCCCTTGGCGTCGCCGAAGGGGAACACCGCGCCGTCGGCGGTCACGATCCAGTAGCCGCGCCCGGTCGGTGTCGCCGCCATACCGACGACCGGTGGCTTGAACCACGCGCCGTACAAGCTGCCGTAGAAGGGCGCGCCGTACGAGTACACCGCACCGTCGCGCCCGACGAGCCAGTAGCCCGCCCCGCTCGCGGAGGTCGCCATCGCGACGACGGGCTGCTGCAGCGACAGCGACTCTGTCGAGCCGCGAAACGTGGCGCTCCCGAACGCGTAGATCGTGTCGTCGTGCGTCGCGAACGCTCCGGCCGGTGTGGCACCGGCGAGCACGGCCGCGCCCGATGCGGTGACGAGCGCGCCGCACAGCAGCGCGCGCAGGAATGAAGAACGCCGGCGCATATCCGGGCGAGACTAGTGCCCGGGTATCGCGTCTCCCAGTTCGGGCACCGTCCGGCATCGCCCACCGCGGCCCGTCTCCGGCGGGCTGCGCACGGTGAGAATCGGCACGGTCACCGCGCACGCCGCCGGTATCGTGGCGCCCATGTTCCGCCCGGTGGACGCGTCCCTCGACCTCGTCGCGCTCGAAACCGCGATGCTCGCCCGGTGGCGCGACGAAGACGTGTTCGGCGAGTCGCTCCGGCGCCGCGCCGGCGCGCCCGAGTGGGTCTTCTACGAGGGCCCGCCGACCGCCAACGGCCGTCCGGGGATCCACCACGTGTGGGCACGGCTGTTCAAGGACCTCTACCCGCGCTTCCATACGATGCGCGGCAAGCACGTGGCGCGCAAGGGCGGATGGGATTGTCACGGGCTGCCGGTCGAGGTCGAGGTCGAAAAAGAGCTCGGGTTCTCCGGCAAGCACGAGATCGAGGACTACGGCATCGAGCGGTTCAACGCGAAGTGCCGCGCGTCGGTGCAGCGCTACGTCGAGGACTGGCAGTCGCTCACGTCACGCATCGGCATGTGGCTCGACACCGCCGGCGCGTACTGGACGCTCTCGAACGACTACATCGAGAGCGTGTGGTGGCTGTTCCGCCGCATGTGGGACACCGACGCGATCTACGAGGGCTTCAAGGTCGTGCCCTACTGCGGGCGGTGCGGTACCGCGCTGTCGAGCCACGAGCTGGGCCAGCCCGGCGCGTACCGCGACGTCACGGAGCCGTCGATCTACGTGCGCTTCCCGGTCGACGGGCGCGACTACGACCTCCTCGTCTGGACGACGACGCCGTGGACGCTCCCGTCGAACGTCGCCGCCGCGGTCGGCCCGCAGATCTCGTACGTGCGGGTGCGCGCGCCCGAAGGCGGGCGCGATCTCGTGCTGGCGCGCGCCCGCGTCGGCGACGTGCTCGGCGACGACACCGAGATCGTCGGCGAGATCGCCGCGACGGAGCTGGTCGGTGCCCGCTACGAGCCTCCTTTCTCGCTCGTGCCAGTCGAAGGTGAGCGCGCGTTCACGGTCGTCGCCGACGAGTTCGTCACCCTCGACGACGGTTCGGGCATCGTCCACCTCGCGCCGGCGTTCGGCGAGATCGACCGCGAGGTCGGAGAGCGCGAAGGGTTGCCGATCGTCAACCCGGTCAACGACGCGGCCCGGTTCGACGCCGTTCTCGGCCCGCCCTATGCCGGCCGGTTCGTCAAGGACGCCGACCCCGCGCTGATCGACGCGCTGGGCGCAGCGGGGAAGCTCGTGAAAGCGGTCGACTACACGCACTCGTACCCGCACTGCTGGCGTTGCGACACGCCGCTCATCTACTGGGCCAAGCCCACGTGGTTCGCGCGCACGTCGGCACACAAGGACGACCTGCTCCGCGAGAACGAGGTCATCAACTGGCATCCCGAGCACATCAAGCACGGCCGCTTCGGTGACTGGCTCGAGAACAACGTCGACTGGGCCTTGTCGCGCGACCGCTACTGGGGTACGCCGATCCCGGTCTGGCGGTGCCACGACTGCAAGCACGACACGTGCATCGGGTCGGTGGCCGAGCTGTCGGAGCTGTCGGGGCGGGAGCTCACGGGCATGGATCTGCACCGCCCTTACGTCGACGACGTGACTATCACGTGTCCGGCGTGCGGATCTGGGACCGCGTATCGCATCGAGCCCGTGCTCGACGCGTGGTTCGACTCGGGATCGATGCCCGCGGCGCAGTTCCACTATCCGTTCGAGAACGAGTCGGCGTTCGGTGTCCGGTTTCCGGCCGACTTCATTTGCGAGGCCATCGACCAGACGCGCGGCTGGTTCTACTCGCTCCTCGCGGTGAACACGTTGGTCTTCGGCAAGACCCCGTATCGCAACGTCGTGTGCCTGGCGCACATCATCGACAAGGACGGCGCGAAGATGTCGAAGTCGCGCGGCAACGTCATCGACCCGGTGCCGGTGCTTGCCGAGCGCGGAGCCGACGCGCTGCGCTGGTACATGTTCTCCTCGGGCTCGCCGTGGACACCGAAGCGCGTGTACGTGGAGGGGATCGACGAGGCCACCCGGCAGTTCCTGCTGACGCTGTGGAACACCTATTCCTTCTTCGTGACCTACGCAAACATCGACGGGTGGAGTCCCGGTGATGCGGCGAGCGGAGGCGGAGCCGGAGCGAGCGGCGAGCGCGACCAGGGTCACATCCTGGACCGGTGGATCGTGTCGCGGCTGCACCGGTGCACGCGCGATGTCACCGACGCGTTGGAGCACTTCGACGCGTTCGCAGGCACGCAGGCGCTCGCGGAGCTGATCGACGACCTCTCGAACTGGTACGTCC
>DATMUX010000012.1:0-5513 GCA_035563695.1 Acidimicrobiia bacterium | reverse complement strand
CCTGGCCGCGGCCGCCGTGCCGGAAGGGCTGCCGTTCCTCGCCACCGTCGCGCAGTCGGCCGCGGCGCGCCGGCTCTCGGCGCAGGGCGTGTTGGTGCGCAACCCGCGCGTGCTCGAGGCCTTGGGACGGGTCGACGTGTTGTGCTTCGACAAGACGGGCACGCTCACCGAAGGCCAGCTGCGACTCCGCTCGGTGTCCGACGGCGACGTCGCCGCGACGATGCCCGAGATCGGCGAGCGCGCGCGACTGGTCCTCGCCGCGGCACTGCGCGCCACGCCCCGCCTGCGCGGTGAGAAGCTGCCGCACGCCACCGACCAAGCCGTCGCCGACGGCGCGGCGGCGGTGTCCGTCACGGCCGAGGTCGGCGCGCCCGGCTGGCACAAGCTCGCGTCGCTTCCGTTCTCGGGCGCGCGCGGATACCACGCGGTCCTGAGTCGCTCGACCGGCGGTCCGCTGCTCAGCGTGAAGGGTGCGCCCGAGATCGTGCTCCCGCGCTGCACCGGCTGGCGGCGCGGCGGCGATCTCGTCGTGACACTCGACGACGGTCGGCGCCGCCGGCTGGAGCGCCACGTCGAAGGCCTCGCCCGGCAGGGACTGCGCGTGTTGGCCGTCGCCGAGCGCAGCGCGTCGGGACGCAACGACCTCGACGACGACCGGGTGGATCGTCTCGAGTTGCTCGGCTTCATCACCGTCGCCGACGCGGCGCGTTCGTCGGCCGTCGCGCCGATCGCCGAGCTGCAGCGCGCCGGGTTGAGCGTGGTCATGCTGACCGGCGATCACCCCGTGACGGCGCGCACCATCGCCGGGGAGCTCGGTCTGCCCGACGGGCGCGTCGTCTCGGGCGCGCAGCTCGACACGCTCGCCGACGAGCAGCTCGACGAACTCGTCGACGGGACGACGGTGTTCGCGCGGGTGACCCCGGCGCACAAGGTGCGGATCGTGCAGGCGTACGAGCGGCGCGGTCGCGTCGTCGCGATGGCCGGCGACGGCGCGAACGACGCGCAGGCCATTCGCCTCGCCGACATCGGTATCGCGTTCGGGCCGCGCGCCACGCCCGCGGCCCGGACCGCGGCCGATCTCGTGATCGTCGACGATCGTGTCGAGACGCTCGTGGGCGCGATCGTCGAAGGGCGCGCGATGTGGGCGTCGGTCCGGGACGCGCTCGCGCTGTTGCTCGGCGGAAACCTCGGCGAGGTGATCTTCACCACGGGCGTCGGCCTCGTGTCCGGCCGCTCACCGCTCAACGCGCGCCAGCTGCTGGCCGTGAACCTGCTCACCGACCTCGCGCCCGCGATGGCGATCGCGCTCCAGCCACCGCTCGCGCAACGCATCGACTTGCGCAAGGAGGGCCCCGAGACGTCGCTGGGCGGCGCGCTCGCCCGCGATGTCGCCGTGCGCGCGGCCGCGACGGCCGCCGGCGCGACGGGCGCCTGGACGATCGCGCGGTTCACCGGCACGCCGACGCGCGCGAGCACGATCGGGCTCGCGGCGCTCGTCGGTACCCAGCTGGGTCAAACACTGTGGATCGGGCGGCGCAGCCCGATGGTGCTGGCGAGCGGCCTGGTCTCGGTCGGGGCGCTGGCCGTCATCGTGCAGACGCCGGGCGTGAGCCAGTTCTTCGGCTGCCGGCCGCTCGGACCGGTCGGATGGGGGCTCGCCGCGGGCTCGGCCACGGTCGCGACCGCGGGCGCCGTGGTCGCGGGCACGGTGCTGGCGCGCGCGCAGGCCGGCGAAGCCGCGCGGCCGGCGGCGATCAGACGGCTGCCGGTCGGCTCACGAGCAGCTCAGGTACGCGCCGGTGCCTAGTAGCTGATCGAGCCGAACGGGCTGAAGTCCCTTCGCGCGCAACCCGTCGAGGATCAGCGGCAGCGAGCGCACGACGACCTCGCGCTTCGCCTGCGGGTTGCCGTCGAGGCCGTCGTGCAGCAAGAGGATGGCGCCCGGTCGCGCGCCCGCGAGGATCCGGCGCGCGACGAGCGCCGCGTCGTCGGTGGCCCAGTCGCCCGCCGACACGTTCCACAGCACGAGGTGCATGTGATGATCGTGGACGACGCGCGCGAGGAACGGTGTGCGCTCGCCGTGCGGAGGCCGGTACAGGACGGGACAGGTTCCGATCGCCCGGCGGAACGCGGCCTGCGTGCGCGCCAGCTCCGGATAGCGCGGATCGAGCCAGCGCCATTGATCGTGATGATACGAGTGATTGCCGACGAGCTGGCCGTCGTCGTAGAGCGCACGCGTGATCTGCGGGTCGGCGTCGATCGCCTTGCCGACCTCGAAGAACGTCGCCTTCACGCCGTAGCGATCGAGGATCGCCATGATCTTCGGGGTCGCATCGAGGTTCGGGCCGTCGTCGAACGTGATGGCGACCTCGTTCGAGTGCGTCGGCCCGTGGGTGATCCCGCCGCCGAACCACGCGGCGCGCGGTGACTCGGCGCCGACGTAGCCGGTGAACGCGACCGTCGCGACCACGATCGTGACGACGACGGCCGAGACGCGCCTTCGCGTTGTCTTCGGCTTCGATGCGTCGCCCGGCGCGCGCAGCCGTACGGCGGTCGCCGTGATCACGGCCGCCGCGACCAGCCACAGGAGCACGGCCGGAGCGACGACCGCACGCGCGGCGAGCAGCACGCCACCCCCGATGACCGCCGTCACCGCGGCCGTCCGGTCCGGGCGGCCCGGACGCACGAGCATCGTGCCCCCGCCGAACAGCACCGCGAGGATGACCGCGGTTCCGGCGTCGTCGCGTTGCGGCAGGAGCCAGAGGCAGACGAGCGCCACCGCCGCGCCGATGACCGCGCGCGTCCGCGACTGCGGGACCCGCGCCGTGGTCGCAGCACCGGCGGCGAGCCCGGCGGCGACGATCGCCAGCGTTCCGGCGTGATTCGTGTGCGGGTTGGCGCTGACGCCCAGCACGAATCCGAACGCCGCCGCGAGCAGGGCCCCGGTCGCGAGGCTCCCGGCCTCGGTACGGGGCGGCGCGCCGACGGTGTCCATCCGCTTCATCTTGGCCCAACGGCCTCGCCGCGCCCGTTTCGCGCCCGGCTTGCATCGAGAATGAGAATCGTTTTCAATAGCGCCCATGGTTCCGCGCGGGACGGGTGCAACCTTTCTCTGCCTGCTCGCGGCGGTCATTGCCGCCGCGGCCATCGCCGCCGCGGGCTGCGGCTCGTCGGCGCGGGCGACCAACAGCCGGGTGGTCGCTGTCGTCGCCGCCGAGAACTTCTGGGGGAACATCGCCGCGCAGGTCGGGGGCAGCCACGCACACGTCACGTCGATCGTCTCCGACCCGAGCAGCGATCCGCACCAGTACGAGGCGACCGCGCGCGACAGCGCGGCCGTGAGCAACGCGCGCCTCGTGATCGAGACGGGCCTCGGTTACGACGCGTTCGTCGACCAACTGCTGTCGGCCGGCTCCGGGGGCGCGCGCGTCTTGACCGTCGCGAAGGTGCTCGGGGTCACGGGCAGTGGAGCGAATCCCCATTTGTGGTACGACGTCGAGCGGGTGGGCGACGTCGCCCGCGCGATCGAGTCTGAGCTCGCCGCCGCCGACCCCGCCGACGCGAGCACGTTCGCGGCCAACCTCCGGGCGTTCACCGCGTCGATGCAACCGCTGATCGGCGCGATCCATGCCATCGAGACGAAGTATCACGACACTCCCGTGGCCTACACCGAGCGGGTGCCCGAATACCTGCTCGCCGACGCCGGCCTGGCGGTGAAGACCCCGGCGGGCTTCGCGCGCGCCGTCGAGGAGGGCAACGAGCCGAGCCCGGCCGACACGCAGGCGATGATCTCGCTCATCAACGGCCATCAGGTGCGCGTGCTGCTGTACAACGCGCAGGCAACCAGCGCAACCACACAGCACGTGCGGAGCCTCGCGCGCGACGCCGGGATCCCAGTGGTCGCCGTCACCGAGACGATGCCGCCGGACGAGCCGACCTACCAGTCGTGGCAGCTGCACCAGATCCAGGCGCTGGGCCGCGCCCTCGGAGCCTGACGATGACGGCGACAGCGGATCCCGCGGTCGATCTGCGAGCGGCAACATTGCGTTACGGCGAGCGCACCGTGTTGGATCGTCTGGATCTCGACGTCGCACCGGGGGAGTTCGTCGCGGTGCTCGGTCCGAACGGCGCGGGCAAGACGACACTGTTGAAGGTGCTGCTCGGGCTTGTCGAGCTCACGAGCGGCGAGGCCCGCATCAACGGCCGGCCGCCGCGTCGCGGCAATCACCACGTGGGTTACGTGCCGCAGCAGCAGGCATTCGATCGCGATCTCCCGATCCGCGCGCGCGATCTGGTGCAGTTCGGGCTCGACGGGCACCGGCGCGGACTGCCGCTGCGGTCGCGCGCGACCCGCGCGTCGGTCGATGCCGCGATCGACGCCGTGGGTGCGCGCGCGTACGCTGACGCGCCGATCGGCATGCTCTCGGGCGGCGAGCAGCAGCGGCTGCGCATCGCCCAGGCGCTCGTGGGCGATCCGCACGTGCTGCTCTGCGACGAGCCTCTGCTGTCGCTCGACCTCTCGCACCAGCGCGGTGTGAGCCGCCTCATCGACGAGCGGCGCCGCGCGGCCGGCACCGCGGTCGTCTTCGTGACGCACGAGATCAACCCGATCCTGGCGTACGTCGATCGCGTGCTCTATCTCGTGGCCGGCCGGTCCGCGATCGGTGCGCCGGGCGAGGTGCTCACGAGCGAGCGGCTGAGCGACCTGTACGGCACCACCGTCGACGTGGTCAACGTGCGCGGCCGCATCGTGGTCGTCGGATCGGACGAGAGCGCGCCCACGGAGCCGCACGGATCGCATCATCACGTGCACGTCCACGAGCACGCGCCCGGCGGTGCCCCATGATCGCCGTCGACCTGTACCTCTCGGAGCCGTTCGCGCAGCACGCGTTGCTGGCGGCGGCCTTCGTCGCGGTGGCGTGCGGCATGATCGGTCCGTTCGTCGTGACCCGGGGGATGGCGTTCGCCGTGCACGGCACGAGCGAGCTCGCGTTCACCGGCGCGGCGGCCGGCCTCGTGATCGCGGGGACGCCGATCATCGGCGCGCTGATCGGAGCATTGCTCGTCGCGTCGGTGATCGGCGCGCTCGGCATCCGGGAACGTGAACGCGACTCCACGATCGGTGTGATCCTCGCGTTCGGTCTCGGGCTCGGCGTGCTGTTCCTGAGCCACTATCACGGCTTCGCGACGGCCGCGACGAACATCTTGTTCGGCAACATCTTCGGCGTGAGCACCGACCAGTTGCTCGGTCTGCTCGCCATCGGGCTGGCCGTGACGGTGGTCATGACGTTCTTGTACCGGCCGTTGCTGTTCGCCTCGGTCGATCCCGAGGTCGCCGGCGCACGCGGTGTGCCGGTACGCGCGTTGAGCATCGTGTTCCTGCTCGTCCTCGCGTTCACGGTCACGGAGGCCGCGCAGATCGTGGGCACGCTGCTGGTGTTGAGCCTGGCGATCACGCCGGCGGCGGCCGCGCAACGGCTCTCGCCCAGCCCGCTCGTCGTCACAGTGCTGTC
>DATMUX010000011.1:0-3907 GCA_035563695.1 Acidimicrobiia bacterium | reverse complement strand
CGCCGCGCCGCCGTAGGCCTGGGCCAGCGCGACCGATGCGCCCTCGACCTGGTGCTCACCGGCCAGGCCGCGCACCTGCAGCGCCGCCTCGGCGAAGCGGATCATGCCGGACGCGCCGATCGGGTTCGACGAGAGCACGCCGCCCGACGGGTTCACCGGGAACGAACCGGTGAGCTCCGTGTCGCCGCTCTCGACCATCTTCCACCCCTCGCCCGGCCCCGCGATGTCGTGCCCTTCCAGCCACATGGGCTCGTACCAGCTGAACGGCACGTAGAGCTCGGCGACGTCGATCTCCTGGCGCGGCACGCTGATGCCCGCCTGCCGGTACACGTCGTGCGCGCACTCGACACCCGCGAGCGGGCGCACCGGATTGCGTCCGGGGAACACGCCGAGCTCGCTGCGTACCGCGGTGGCCTCGACCCACGCCGCCGGCTTGGCGGCGCGCCGGCCTCCGGCTTCGTTCGTGAGCACGACCGCGCACGCGCCGTCGGACGACGGGCACGACTCGAGGAACCGCAGCGGGTCCCACAGCATCGGCGATTCCTTCACCTTCTCGATGCTGATGTCGGGGAGGTGCAGATGTGCGTACGGGTTCTTGAGCGCGTTCAACCGGTCCTTCACCGCGACCTGCCACCCGATGTACTCGGGCGCCCCGGTCTGTTCGATGTACGCGCGGATCCACGGTGCGAACGCGCCGCCCGCGCCGATGCCGCGGCTGCGACCCCCGGCGAGACCCCACTGCGCGTTGCCCTCGCTCTGCTTCTCCCATGCGATCGCGAGCACACGTTCGTGAATGCGCGACTCGATCAGGTGCGCGCCGACGATGAAGGTCGAGCCGCCGACGCTGCCCGCCGTGTGCACCCGCAGCATCGGCTTGCCCGCGCCGCCGAGCGCTTCGGCGAGGAAGAGCTCGGGCTGCACGATTCCCTCGAACGCGTCGGGTGCCTTGCCGATCACGATCGCGTCGATGTCGGCGAAGGTGCATTCGGCGTCGTCGAGCGCGCGCAACGCGGCTTCGCGGAGCAACCCCGGGATCGACACGTCGTCGCGCCGCTTCTTGTGATGGGTCTGGCCGACCCCGACGACCGCGCAGCGTTCCGGCATGACTATGGCTCCCTCCGCTCCGACAAGCTCCGCATCGTCCGCACGGCTAGTTACCTTCCATCAGGCACACGAGATTGTGCTGCAGCACCTGACCACCCGTCGCGTGCGCGAGCCCGCGCGCCGCCCGGCCGTCGATGATCCGCTGCGCGACCTCGACGATCCGGATCAAGCCCGTCGCCATCACGGGGTTCGCGGCGAGTGCGCCGCCCGACGGGTTCACGTTCGCGTCGCCACCGAGGCCGAGCGCCTCGCGCAGGATCAGCTCCTGCGGGCTGAACGTCGCCGACAGCTCGACGACGTCGAGCGGTCCGCCGTCGTAGCCGGCCTTGCGCGCCGCCAGCGTCGTCGACGGCGACAGCGTGAGATCGCGCATACCCGGCTGGTGCACCTCGATGCGATGGTCGAGGCCGCGGATCCACGCCGGGCGGTCGCACAGCTCACTCGCCCGGTCGCCGCGCGCCAGCACGACGGCCACGGCGCCGTCCGAGATCGGCGGAAGATCGTGCGCGCGCAGCGGCGCCCGCACGTACGGCTGCCGGAGCAGATCATCGACGTCGGCGTCTTCCCGCACCTGCGCATTCGGGTTGTCGAGCGCGTTGCGACGGCTGCGCGCCGCAACGTCGGCGAAGTCGCGCTCGGTCGCCTTGCCCGCGTCGAGCAGCGCTCGCGCCTGCAATCCCGCGAGCGACACCGGGTCGACACCGAGCGGTGCGAGGAAATACGGGTCGAGCTGCTGGGCCCAGACCTCCGCGGGGCTCGACGGCGACGACTTGCCCGATCCGAACACGAGCGCCGTGTCGATGTCGCCGTGCTGCAGCCGCACCCACGCTTCGTACATCGCCCACGCGCCGTCCATCTCGACGTGCGACTCGGAGATCGGCGGCCACGCACCTGCGGCTTCGAGATTGCTCACGAAGGCAAACGGGCCGCCCGTCAAGTAGTCGCAGCTCCCGGCGCACGTGAAACCGATCTCGCGGCGGTCGACGCCGGCGCGGCGCAGCGCCTCGGCGACGGTCGGCACGAGCAGCTGCACCTCGCTCTCGCGCGCGCGCCGCACCGACGGCGTCTGCGCGCACCCGACGATCGCGATGTTGTTCGTATCAGTCATGTCCGCTCCTGGCGCTTCGCGCCGGGCCGCTCGGGCCCCGGCTCACTGCTCCGCCGGATACCGCGTCGCGGCCGTTCGCCTCAGTCAGAAAATGTGCTCCTCGAACTTGGTCCGGTCCATGTCGGGCTCGCCCGTCGGCTCGAACGCGTCGATTACCGACGCCACGCTCCCCCATCCGCGGTTCGACACGCCCTCACCGCTGCGCTTCTCCTTCGGCCGCCATACGGCGCGCACGCGCAGGCCCGATCGAATCTGGTCGTGCGGGATCCCCACGATGTCCTGGCCGCCGAGCGTGCTGGCCGCGCCGTCGAGCAAGACGGACGCGTACGCGAACGGTTCGGTTTCCTCCTGGCCGTAGTACGCAACCGGCGTGATGATCGTGAACCCGGTCACGGTGCCGGTGTCGGCGACCTCGACCTCGTCGGCCTCGGTCGTCTCGACGACGCACAGCGGGCAGTACCCCTTGCCCGGGACGTACACGCGCCCGCACGAGGGGCACTCGTGCCCGACGATGCGCCCGTCGATCAACGCGTCGACGTAGCGCTCCAGGATCGGCGTGAGCTCCTCCTCGTAGTGCAGCGACACGAGGTGCTCCATCACGAGGTGTTCCTTCCTCGCTTCGGTCGTCATGAGCAGGGCTCCCAACACGCGAGGTCGTCGATCATGTTGTGGGGCTCTGCGCGCCAGCGGGGTTGCACGCGCATGCCGGTCGCCATCGCGTCGATGCTTCCGGCATCGACCGCGTGCACCATCGCCGTCGCGGCACCGTCGGGCTTGACGAGCGCGAACGCGAACGGCCGCTCGAGCGGGTGCTTCGAGGTCGGTTCGGCGACCCACGTCCACGACTCGACGGTCGCGAGCGGCCCGACATCGACGAGCTCCGTGAGCGCATCACCCGTGCTCGGGTCGTACTCGAGCGGTGGCACCAGCACCCGACCGTCGGCGGCACGGCTGCCGAGGATGCGGTGCTCGCGCAGCCCGGCGATGAACGCGCCGACCACCGGACCGAGCGTCCGGGAGTAGGGAAACTCCAGCGTGCTGGTCGTGACTCGGCTCATGGCCGCACCCTATTCAGCCGCGGGCGCGGGCGCACATACGGCTAGCAACGCTCGTTTGTCGACCTTCCCGACGGAGGTGACCGGCAGCGCGTCCGTGAGGACGAGACGGTCGGGTGCCTTGTAGTCGGCGAGCACGTTCCGGCACGACGCGCGCAGGTCGTCGAGGCGCGGCGTCGCGCCCGGCGCGGGCACCACGAAGGCGACGCCGATCTCGCCGAGCACCCGGTCGGGGACGCCGACGATCGCGATCTGGGCAATGCCGGCGCGGTCGCCGAGCACGCGTTCCACCTCGGCCGGATACACGTTGTACCCGCCGCGGATGTACATCTCGCTCCGGCGGCCGACGAGCGTGAGGTATCCGTTGCCGTCGAGATAGCCGAGGTCGCCGGTTGTCAGCCACCCGTCGGCACCCAACACTTCGGCCGTCCGCTGCGGATCGCACCAGTAGCCCCGCATTACGGCGCCGGAGCGACACCGCACGCGACCGACCTCGCCCGTCGCGCAGGCAACGCCCGCGTCGTCCACGACGTCCAACTCCACATTGACCCGGGCGCGGCCGACCGTGCGCGCGATCACCTCGGGAGTATCGCCGGGCACCGACCCGGTCGTAATCGCCGCCTCGGTGCTCGTGTAGCCG
>DATMUX010000010.1:0-4175 GCA_035563695.1 Acidimicrobiia bacterium | reverse complement strand
GCGCGGGGCGCGGCGCCTCCCGTGCCGCATGCCACAGCAGCTCGGCATGCGTCCAGCGCTCGCGGTCGACGCGGTCGAGGTCGCGCGTCTTGCGGTGCACCGACACGACGAGGTGGTCGCGGGCTCGGGTGCACGCGACGTACAACAGCCGCAGCTTCTCGTGGAAGCCCATCTGCTCGTCGACCGGTTGATGCAGCTCGAAGTGTTCCGTCTGCACTCCGGCCGCGAGCTTCACCTCGTACCCGCCGACCGCCGGGAACAGCACGCGCACCCCTCGGCCGGCGGGCTGCGCCGCGGTGGTCGTGCCCGAACACACGACGATGGGAAATTCCAATCCCTTGGCGCCGTGGATCGTGAGGATGCGCACCGCGTCGTCGTCGGTCTCGGGCAACACGGCTTCGACGACGCGTGCACCCTCGGTGCCCTGGAGCCGAGCCCACGCGAGGTAGTCGCGCAATGTCCCTTCCGCGGCGTCCTCGAACGCGCGCGCCTGATCGACGAGGAAACGCGTGCGGCGCGCGACGTCGCGGAAACGACCCGACAGCGCGCCGACCTCGATCACGCGCCGTTCGCGCACGATGCGTTCGAGCAGCTCGCTCGGCGTCGACCACATGCGCGATTCGTGGAGCGCTCCGAGGAACCGCATCGCCTCGGCGACGGGATGCCCGGGCGCGAGGGATTCGGGCGGCGCGACACGTACGTCCCACGTTCCGCCGTGCTCGACGTGGTACTCGAACAGGTCGTCGTCGCCACAGCCGAACAGCGAAGAACGCAACGCCGTGACCGTCGACAGGCTGTCGCTCGGATCGTCGACGGCCCGCAGCGCTGCGAGCAGGTCGCGGATCTCGCGGCTCGCGTAGACCAGCGAGCTCGTCTCCGCGCGGTAGGCGATCCCCGCGTCGTCGAGCGCCTGCTCCAGGAACGGCAGCGACGTGCGCGCCGGTATCAGGATGCACACGTCGCCCAGGCGTGCGGGCCGCCACGCACGCGTCGACGTGTCGAACACGGGCCACTGCTCGGCGATCGCCGCCTGGACGGCGCGCGCGACGTCGCCGGCCTCGCGGCGGCGCAGCTCGTCGGCGTCGACCTCGGCGGCGTCGTGCTCGTCGACGCCGAGCAGCCGGATTCCCGGTGCGTGCCCCACGGGGATGGGCCGGGCGGCCTCCAGCGCGCGGTACTCGGGCTGCGAACCGGGGTGCGCCTGGATCAGTTCGGCGAAGACGTGATTGACCCACGCCAGCACGCCGGGCGCGGTGCGATAGTTGCTCGTGAGGAACCGGGGCCCGCCTTCGGCGAACCGTTGCGACGCGGCCAGGAAGGTGGCGATGTCCGCGCGCCGGAACCGGTAGATCGACTGCTTGGGATCGCCGACGAAGAACAGCCGGCCCGGATCGACGTGCATCTCGGTCCAGGGCCGCGTCCCGTCGCCGTCACTCCCGGAGCCGAGCAGGGCGGCCAGCTCGACCTGGATCGGATCGGTGTCCTGGAACTCGTCGACGAGGATCCGCCGGTAACGCGCGCGCAGCACGCGGCGGACGCGCGGACCGTGCTGCTCGTCGCGCAGCAGTGTCCGGGCGAGCACGAGAAGATCGTGGAACTCGAGCTCGCCCGCGACGCGTCGCGCGGCCACGGCGCGCTCGGTGGATCCGGCGAGCGCGACGACAACGCTGCGAATCGCGGCGTCGAGCACCGGACGCACGAGCGACTCGCGCGCCTCACCCAGGCGCGCGATGGCGTCGCGGACGGCGTCGACGTCGGGCCAGTTGCCCTTGCGGCCACAGCCCCGCGCCCGAAACGACGGTTTCGCCGCGCGCAGCATCCGGATCCGTTCGATGTCGTCGAACGCCCCCCGGATCCGTTCGCCGTACTCCGCCAGCTCCGCCAGGCGCGCAACGAGTGTGTCGCCCTCGACGCGGCACGTGTCGGCCGCCGAGCAGACCGCATCGAGCTCGGTGAGCCACCCGTCGAGGTCGAGCGCGGGCACCGCGGGCACGTCCGCGATGCGATCGAGGAGGTCCCAGTTGTCGTCGAGCACCTCGGCCACCGCGCGCAGATGTTCGAGCCGGATGCCCGCCGCGAGCATGACCAGGACCGGCACTTCGAGCGCGGCGTCGTCGAGCATTTCGTCGAGGGTGTCCCGCCAGCGGGTCTCGAAGGCGACACGGGACGAGATCTCGTCGCGCACGACGATCCGCGGCGGCAGCCCGGCTTCGACGGGGAACTCGGTGAGCAACCGCTGGGCGAAGGCGTGCAGCGTGCAGATCGCGGACGCGTCGAGCTCGTCGAGTGCGGCACGCGCCGCGTCGCGCGCGGCCGGCTCCGCGTCCGGATCGCCGGCTCGCTGCACCAATTCCGCGCGGATGCGGTCGCGCAGCTCGGCCGCGGCCTTCTCGGTGAAGGTGATGGCCGCGATCGCACGCATCGGCACTCGCTCGTCCCCACCGTCGCCGGCCACCAGGGCCACGACCCGGCCCACGAGCGCGGCCGTCTTGCCGGTGCCCGCGCCGGCTTCGACGAACAAGGTCGCACCGAGCTCCGTGGCGATCGCGGCACGCGCGGCCGCGTCTCCCTGCTCGCCGAACAGCGCGAGCTGATCGAGCGCGCCCGTCACGAGTCGCCGGCCTCGGACGCGGGATCGAGCAACGCACGGTAGGGCGCGAGCTCGGGTGCGTCGTACTTGTGCTCCCACTCGCGCCAGCGCTGCGCGGTTCCGAGACCGTCGGGATCGCAGTACGGACAGATGACGAACGGGCGGGGGCCCGGGGGCGGCGGGTTGGCCACGAACACGCCGCCCTCGATCCCGTCGACGATCGCGCCCACGACCGACTCGAACGCGGCATCGACCTCGGCGTCGACGTCGTAGCCGATGAGCCGGTTGTTGCCCCGACCGACGAACCAGTAGAACGCGGCCACCGCCGTGCCGGCCTCGCCGAACGCGGCCCGGGCCGCCCGCGCGTACACGGGGAGCTGCAGGCGTGTGCCGCCGAGCACCGGATCATCGTGGCCGAGTGCGGTGTACGCATCGGGTGAACCCGTTTTGTAGTCGATCACGACCAAGCTCCCGTCGGCGCGACGATCGACCCGGTCGGCCTTGCCGCGCACATGCAGCACCCGGTTCGCGCCGAGCGGAACCTCGACCGTCGGCGCGGACGCGCCATGGATGCCGAACGCGAGCTCGGTTGCGAGCGTGCACGCGTCGCGCTCGGTGCGGTATTCGGTGTCGGCGTCGAGGAATGCGTCGAGCTCGGACACGATCAAGCGGCGATCACGATCCCACAACAGCCGGCGGCCCGTGACGCCGCGAACTTCCGCGCGCGCACATGCCGCGTGCGCGAGCTCGTGGAGCCGCGCCCGATCGCTGCTCGTCCAGGGCCGGCCTGCGCCGGCGCGATCCCGGACCTCGCCGACGAACTCGTCGAGCACCTCGTGCACGAGCTGCCCGCGGTCGACCGGCGCGAGCTGCCAGATCTCCTCGGGGCGCTCGGCAACGTCGACGTGCAGGATCGAACCGACGAAGTACGCGTGGGGGCACGCGGCCCACGCTTCGAGCCGCGTGGGGGCGATCGCGGCACCGGCCCGAACGGGGCTGACGCGCTGGAGCCGCTCCCCCAGCGGCGCGAGGTTGCCATCGAAGCGCGTGAACTCGTCGGAGGCGCGCGCCGCGGTGGCCTCGATGCCGCGCGCCGTTTCGGGCAAGGCCCGCACCCACTCGCATCCCGCGATCGCGCCCTGCACCGCGAGCTCGTGCTCGTTTGGTGGAAACGCGACCCGCGCCAACGCGTGCGCGTACGACGGGATGGTGCGGGCGAGGTCGCCGACGTGCTCGACCGTCGGCGCGAGGAAACGTGACGCGACCCGCTCGGTACTGCGCCGCAGATCGCCGCGGGGATAGCTGCAGACCCGCGCGCCCGCCGTCGACGCGAGCGCGCCCAGCAGCGCGCGGTGGTCGTCGTCGACGCGATCACTCGCCAGGCGCAGCGCGCCGTCGAGCGCGGCGCGATCGTCGTCGGCGAGCAGCGGGTCTCCGTGCGGAACGGCCGGGAACAGGCCTTCGGCGAGGCCGCACACCCACACCCGCTCCAACTCCACTCCCAACGCGAACCCCACCGGACCGGCGAGCAGGCCCTCGCCGAGGCGGCCGACACGCTCACGCGCGGTGCGCAGCTCCAGCTCGA
>DATMUX010000009.1:0-5394 GCA_035563695.1 Acidimicrobiia bacterium | reverse complement strand
GGTCGACATGCTCAACCTCACCGCCACCATGGCGGTCGCGTTCCGTTCGCTCGCGCGCTCGGGGTTCCGGCCGCGCGGCACGCTCGTCTACCTCGCCGTCGCCGACGAGGAGAACCTCGGCACGTGGGGCGCCGAATACCTGCTCAACCACGTACGCGACGCGGTCGGGGCCGATTACGTCGTGACCGAAGCGGGCGGCTTCCAGATGCAGACCGCCACCGGGCCGCGGTTGCCGGTCATCGTCGGCGAGAAGGGCTCGTACTGGTGCCGGATCGCGGTACGGGGCACACCCGGTCACGCGTCGCAGCCGTTCCGCACCGACAACGCGCTCGTCACCGCGGCCGAGATCGTGCGGCGCCTCGCCGAATACCGGCCGCCCACTCACATCCACGACACGTGGCGCCGCTTCGTCGAGGGCATCGACTTCGGACCGGCGTGGAACGAGCGCCTCCTCGACGAAGCCACGCTGGCCGAGTTCTGCGAGGAGCTGCCCGTCGCGCTCGCGCGCCAGGCCCACGCGTGCACGCACACCACGTTCGCCCCGACGGTCATCCACGGCGGTACGAAGACGAACGTGATCCCCGACCGGGTCGACGTCGAGGTCGACATTCGCACACTTCCCGGTCAGAGCGCCGCCGACATCCGCGCCATGCTCGACGACGCGCTCGGCGATCTGGCCGCGTGCGTCGATGTCGAGCCGTTCGACGAGAACGAGTCGACGTCGTCGCCGACCGAGACGCCGCTCTGGGACTCGATGGGCCGGGTGTCGTCACGGCTCGTCGAGGGATCGGCGCTCGTGCCGTTCCTCACGGTCGGCGCCACCGACGCGCGGTTCTTCCGGCGGGCGGGCTCGATCGCGTACGGCTTCGGGCTGTTCAGCCGCAAGCTCTCGTTCGACGACTACGCCTCGATGTTCCACGGCAACGACGAGCGGGTCGACACCGAGTCGCTGGTGCTGTCGACGCGGCTCTGGGAAGGGCTCGCGCACGACGTGCTCGAGTAGTCAGTCGTCGGGCTGGTCGCGCAGGTAGCGTTCGAAGTCCTCGGCCAGCGACTCGCCCGACGGGAGATCGTCCTCGTCGAACCAGTCGTCATCGTCGTCGTCGTCCTCGTCGTCGACGCGGAGTTCGTCGTTGCCCTCGAGCCACGTGGGTTCCGAGACCGACTCGTCGAATCGGGCTTCGAGGCGCGCGACGTAGTTGCTGACGTCGGGGTCGCCGGAGACGACCTCGGACACCGACCGCTCCCACGCGCTCGACGCGATGTCGAGCTCCGTGAGATCGAGATCGAGCTCCAGCAGCTCCCGCAGCCGATCCAAGAGCGCCCGGGTCGCCTTCGGGCTGGGAGGGGTCGCGACGTAGTGCGGCACCGGTGCCCAGATCGACGCCGAAGGGAAACCGGCGCGGCGTGTCGCGTCGTGCAACACGCCGACGATGCCCGTCGGACCCTGGTAGCGCGACCGCTGCATGCCGAGACGCGCGGCGAGGACCTCGTCGGTGGACGATCCCGTGCAGTTGATCGGCCGCGTGTGCGGCGTGTCGCCGAGCAGTGCGCCGACGGTCACGACGATCTCGCAGCCGGTCTTGCGGGCGATGCCGATGACGTCCTCGCAGAACGCACGCCAGCGAAGGTTGGGTTCGACGCCCAGCATGAGCACGAGGTCGCGCCCGCGCGGCGAAGACGTACCGGCCGACAGTGCGAGCGAGGGGAAGGTCACACTGCGCACGACGCCGTCGATCAGCTCGACGGTCGGTCGCGATGCCTGGTAGTCGATGTACTCCTCGGGGTCGAGCGACGCGAACGGCCGGGCACTGCACGCGCGCGTCAACCAGCGCACGGCGTCGGTCGCGGCATTCCCCGCGTCGTTCCAGCCGGAGAACGCCGCGACCATCGCGGGCCGGCGCAACGAGGGCTCCACGTTCCAGCGAACGGTCACGCCGTCACCCTACGTCCGGCTACCGCGGTCCGTCGGCTCAGGAGGAGTCCTTTCGTACGACGGGGTTGCGGAGCGTCCCCACGCCTTCGATCGTGACCTCCACGACGTCGCCGTCGACGAGCCAGCGGGGCGGGGTGCGCGCCGCTCCGACTCCCGCGGGCGTGCCGGTCAGGATCACGTCGCCGGGCTCGAGGGTGCATCCCTGGCTGATCCATGCGATCAGCTCCGGAACCGGGAACACGAGCTCGGACGTGTTCGACGACTGCAGCACCTCGCCGCTCACGCGCGTCTCGATCGCGAGCCCGCGGTCGAGGTCGATCTCGTCGAGCGAGACGACCTCCGGTCCGAGCGGACAGAACGTGTCGAACGACTTCGACCAGGTCCACTGGCCGGTCGTGTACTGGTGGTCACGGGAAGAGACGTCGTGACCGACGGTGACGCCCGCAACGAACGCGAGGGCCTCGTCGACGCGCACGTCGCGCGCCCGGCGCCCGATGACGACCGCGAGCTCGCCCTCGTAGTCGGGCTGCGTCACGTGCGGCGGCACGACGATCGGTTCGCCGGGCGCGATCACGGCGCCGGGCGACTTGGCGAACAACGTCGGTGCCTCGGGGAGGGGCCGGCCGGTCTCGGCCGCGTGGTCGCGGTAGTTGAGCCCCACGCCCCAGATCATGCGGGGGACCGGTACCGGGCTCCTCATGCGAGCGCGCCCTTCTCGCGCAGCCGCGCGATCTCGGCGTCGGGCAGGCCCAGCTCACGGAACACTTCGTCGGTGTGCTCGCCGATGCGCGGCGCGGGGCGGCGGATCTCGAGCCCGCGGCCGTCGAACTGCATCGGCGACGACGACAACCGGGCGCGGGGGTGGCCGGGATGATGCGGCATGTATCCGTTGGCCAGCACCTGCGGGTCGTCGACGACCTCGATCGGCGACGCGATCGCCGAGGAGATCGTGTCGTGTGCGGCGAGCCGCTCCTTCAGCTCGGCCAGCGTGAGCGAGCCGATGCGCTCGACGAAGACGGGATGGAGCTCGGGGGCCCGTTCCGCGCGTTGCGCCGCGGTCGCGTACTCGGGCCGGTCGATCAAGTCGTCGAGCCCGAGCGCCCGGCACGTCGGCGCCCAGTGGCGTTCGGGATCGAGCATGTTGAGGCTCATCCAGCGCTCGTCCGCCGTGCGGTACGAGCCGACCAGCACGCTGCTCAGGTTCTTGCCCGCGACGTGGCGCGGCGGCTCGTGACCGAGGATCGTGGTCGGGACGAGATCGTTCGAGAGCGTCCACACCGCGGCACCGAGCAGGGACACGTCGACGAGCGTCGGCGCGCCCATGCGTTCGCGCCGGAACAGTGCAGCCGCGACCCCTCCGGCGAGATAGGCGCCGCCCGGTGCGTCGCCGAGCGCGCCGCGCGGCTGCACCAGCGGCGCGCCCGCCGCGGTGAGCATGTGCGCGAGACCGCCGCGCGCCCAGTACGACACCGCGTCGAAGCCGCCTTGATCGGCGTCGGGACCTTCGAGGCCCTGGCCGGAGCCGATCGCGTACACGCAGTTCGGGTTGGCCTTCCAGATGTCGTCGGGGTTCAGCCGCAGCTTGTCGCGCGCCGACGGGAGGAAGTTCGTGATGTACACGTCGGCCCACGCGATCAGCCGGTCGAGCGCGGCGCGCCCGTCGGGCTCGCGCAGGTCGACGGCGACGCCGCGCTTGTTGCGGTTGAACTGCTCGAACAACCAGTTGAAGTCGCCGGTGTCGGCGACGAAGCCCATCGCCATGATCTGGCGCAGCGGGTCACCGGTCGGACGTTCGACCTTGACGACGTCGGCGCCCCACTCCGCGAGGATCGCCGCACCCGACGGCACGAAGCCGTGCTCGGCGACCTCCACCACCTTCACCCCGTCGAGCACACCGGTCGCGACCATCACGCACCTCCCGGCGCCTATCGTTCCACGCGTGCGGCGCTTCCGCGGCGAGCGGGGAAGTCGAGCGGGCGATCCGGCCGGAGACGTGCGGTTGCCGTTACCGGTCACACCGGGCACGAACGGCGAGTTCGTTCCGGATCTGCCGTCGGCCCACGAGGTCGACATGGCGCGCGGTGCGCTGGGCTCGGCCGACGACGCCGCGCGCCGGGCCGGGCTCGACCGGCGGCGCTTCCTCGCGACGGCCGGCGGTGTCGCGGCCGTGCTGGCGACGATCGATCTCGCGGCGTGCAGCTCGTCGGGTCGGCGATCCGCGACCCCGACCAGCCCGTCGTCGGCCGCGGTGCACACGGGCACGAGCCGTCCGGGTGGTGCGTTCACGACGCCGCCGTCCCACGACGTCGCCGCGTGCGAGCACGCGCTCGGGAGCGGCGGCGAGTTCGTCTTCGACGTGCATACTCACCACGTCATGCCCGACGGACCCTGGCGCACCGACGCGCCCGAGACCGTGCAGCTCGTGCTCGGCATGCTGGATCCGGCGTGCACCGCGCCCGACCGGCTCGAGTGTGCGAACCGTGCGCACTACCTGCACGACCTGTTCCTCGCGAGCGACACCACGGTGGCAATGCTCTCCGATGTGCCGAACTCCGGACCGGCCGACGCGCCGGTCCCGTTCCCCGACGCGCTCGGCACCCAGGGTCTCGCCGCCGCGCTCGCGCACGGCGGCGCGCCGCGCGTGTTGGTGCACAACGTGATCGCACCGAACTTCGGCGACCTCCACGCGCGGCTCGACGATATGGAAGCGACCGCGCACACGGGCAAGGTCGCGGCGTTCAAGGTGTACACCGCGTGGGGACCCAACGGGGTCGGCTACTCGCTGGAGGATCCCGCCCTCGGCCTGCCGGTGATCCAGAAGGCGCACGAACTCGGCGTCAAGGTCTTCGTCGCGCACAAGGGCTTGCCGCTCGTACGCTTCGATGCCGCGCACAACACGCCCGACGACATCGTCGCGGTGTCGCGCCAGTTTCCCGGCATGCAGTTCGTCGTCTTCCACGGCGCGTGGGACAAGAATCACGTCGAGGGCGCGTACGACCCGAGCGCGCATCGCGGGATCGACACGTTCCTGCGCGCGCTCGACGTGCACGGTGTGCCGCCGAGCAGCAATGTGTGGGTCGATCTCGGCACGGTGTGGCGTGAGGTGTTGCGCTCGCCCACGGTCGCGGCGCACACGCTCGGCAAGCTGCTCAAGCGGGTCGGCGAAGACCGCGTGCTCTGGGGCACGGACGCGGTCTGGTACGGCTCGCCGCAGGCGCAGATCATGGCGTTCCGGGCGTTCGACATCTCCGCGGAGTTCCAGGACCGCTTCGGGTATCCGGCGCTGACCGCGGAGCGGAAAGCGAAGATCCTCGGCCTGAACGCGGCGGCGCTGTTCGGAGTCGACGTCCATGCGACGCGCTGCGCGCTCGCGTCGGATCCCCTGACGGGCGCCCGCACCGCCGCCGCGTCGTTGCGCGATGACGGTGTGCTCCCCTCACCGTCGCGGCCCAACGGGC
>DATMUX010000008.1:0-3370 GCA_035563695.1 Acidimicrobiia bacterium | reverse complement strand
GCGTGGCGATGATCCAGCCTGCCGACGCGCAGGCGCACGAGGTCCCCAAAGGCCTCGAAGGTGTGGTGGTCGCCGATACCACCGTCGGCGATGTGCGCGGCCTCGAGGGCTTCTATCACTACCGCCAATACAGCGCCGTCGACCTCGCGCAGAGCCGCCCCATCGAGGACGTGTGGCAGCTTCTGTTCCGCGGTCAGCTGCCCTCCACGCGGGCCGAGCGTGAGGCATTCGCGGCCGACATCCGCGGCCGGCGCGCGATCCCGCCGGCCGTGGTCGACGTGCTGCCCGCGATCGCGCGCGCCGGCGACACGTTCGTTCCACTCGACGCGCTCCGCACGGCGCTGTCGCAGTACGGCGCGGCGCTCGGATTCCGCCCGTCGCACGACGTCGACGGCGCCACGCTGTACGACAACGCGATGTCGACCTGCGCGGTCGTGCCCACGTTGATCTGCGCGCTGTGGCGGCTGCGTCGCGGCCTCGAGCCCGTCGAGCCCCGAGACGACCTGGGGTTCGCGGCGAACTACCTGTACATGTCGACCGGCGTGGAGCCCAGCCCCGCCCACGCGCGGGCAGTCGAGCAGTACATGATCCTGACCATCGACCACGGCTTCAACGCGTCGACGTTCACCGCGCGCGTCATCACGTCGACGGGAGCCGACCTCGGTGCCGCGGTCGTCGGCGCGATCGGCGCCCTCTCCGGACCGTTGCACGGTGGCGCACCGAGCCGCGCGCTGCAGATGCTCGACGAGATCGGCACACCCGAGCGGGCGGAGCCGTGGCTGCGCGACGCGGTGGAGCGCGGCGACCGCCTGATGGGATTCGGCCACCGCGTCTACAAGACCGACGATCCGCGGTCGCTCATGCTGCGCGACGTCGCCGACTCCCTCGGCGGCGACGCGATGGACCTCGCGCGGCACATCGAGTCGACCGCCATCAAGGTGCTCGACGAGCTCAAGCCCGGACGTCGGCTCTACACCAACGTCGAGTTCTATGCGGGCATCGTGATGGACCGCTGCGGCATCCCGCGCGAGCTGTTCACCCCCACCTTCGCCGCGAGCCGGGTGATCGGCTGGTGCGCACACGTGCTCGAGCAGGCCGCCGACAACCGGCTGATCCGTCCGAGCGCCCAGTACGTCGGCCCGCCGCCCCCGCAACCGGTCCCCCCGATCGCCGACTGACGAATCGCCCATCTCGGGCGCTCGGTCCGCGGTCAGGCGCGCCGGACACTCATTGCTCGCTACAACGATCGTGGGCAGCGGACACATCGACCACCCAGCGTCACATTTTGGGGTGGGTGGATTTCAGTTCATCAACGGGAACGCCGAATACCAATCCGGACGGCGGTGCGCCGATCTTGATGAAAGCCCTGACCGAAAGGTTTCCCGTGAGCCACATCCGTGATCTGGCCGCTCGTCGTAAGGACGAGGAAGGCTTCACCCTCATCGAACTGATGGTGGTCGTGTTGATCATTGCCATTCTGATCGCGATCGCCATCCCGACCTTCCTCGGCGCCCGCAAGCGGGCGAACGACCGGGCGGCGCAGTCCGATCTGCGCAACGGCCTGGCCACCGAGGAGACCATCTACACCGACAACCAGGTGTACTCGGCGGACACCGCCGCCGGCGGTGTGCTGAAGACGGCCGAGTCGTCGCTCCAGTGGGGCGTCAAGCTCAACGTCACCGTGCACGCCACCCCCGACGCGTTCTGCTTGTCGGAGCAGTCGGCTTCGGGTGAGTGGTTCGCGCTCGACAAGATCGCGACCGGTGGCGACGCCGGCGTCTACTACCAGAAGGACCCGGCCGCGAATCCGTGTCCCGCTGACCCGTCGACCGTCGGGCCGAGCGGCCTGAAGTGGGCGACCGTTCCCAACGGCGCCGCAGGCGGCTGGTAGTCCGCAAACATCGCCCGTACCCGGAGAGGCCCGAGGCATCCGCCTCGGGTCTTTCCGCGCCCGTCGACGATGACCGGTCGAGCTGGAACTCGGCTCCGGGGGAGAGACTCGAACTCTCAACCTAACGGTTAACAGCCGTTTGCTCTGCCATTGAGCTACCCCGGAAGGAAGCTAGAACGATAGCAGCGCCCGGACGAGACCCATGATCTCGCGGTGGGTACGCGAGCAGCAGTAGTAGACGTACGCGCAGCCGAACTCGTGCTTAGTACGGCGGATCGACGGGTCCGGCTTCGCCCGGTAGGGCGCCTGGAACTGCGCGCGAGGGATGCCGGTCACCTCCGACCAGAAGCTCTCCGCGGCGTCGAGGTCGAGGCCCTCGTGAAGATAGAGACGCGCCCGAAGACGCGATTCGTCGACGTCGAAGTAGCGCCGCAGCCACACACAAAAAAAGGCGATCATCGAGGCGTTCGTGTTGGCGAAGACCACCTTGCCATCCGTCTTCGAGCCCTCGCCGGCGTACAGCGCTGCCCCGGCCGCGAGGAACGCGTCGTCGGAGAGCGTGCCGATGCGCTCGATGCCGAGCCGGTCACACTCCGCGATCTCGGCGAGCTTGGCCACGTGTTGTGCATGGGGACGGCGGCGCACGGGCGAGCGCCGGCGGATCTCGACGTCGATGTCGCGAACCCACAACGAGACCGACGACTTGGCGACGCCGAGCGCCGCCGCGATGTCGGCGAGTGTTCGGCCCTCCGCGCGCATCAGGCGCGCTTTCTCCTGCAGCTCGACCTTGCCGCGGTACCCCACGGGAAGGAGCGTACTCGAACAGGTGTTCGGGAGCTAGGACTCTTCGAGATAGTCGCGCAGGCGTTGCGAACGCGTCGGATGCCGCAACTTCGCGAGCGTCTTCGACTCGATCTGGCGGATGCGCTCGCGCGTGACACCGAACTCCTTGCCGACTTCTTCGAGCGTGCGGATCTGCCCGTCGTCGAGACCGAAACGGAGGCGCACCACGGCGCGCTCGCGGTCGTTCAGCTCCTGCAGCGCTTCTTCGATCGCCTCGCTCAACAACGCGCGCGCGGCCGCAGTTGCGGGAGCGATCACGTTCGGGTCCTCGACGAAGTCGCCGAGCAGGCTGTCGTCCTCCTCCCCGACCGGCGTCTCGAGCGACACGGGCTCCTGCGCGATGCGCTGGATCTCGCGCACCTTGTCGGGCGTCATCTCGACCTTCGCCGCGATCTCCTCGACCGTCGGCTCGCGCCCGAGCTCCTGCAGCATCTGGCGCTGCACCCGCAGCACCTTGTTCATGGTCTCGACCATGTGCACCGGGATGCGGATCGTGCGGGCCTGGTCGGCGATCGCGCGAGTGATCGCCTGGCGGATCCACCACGTGGCGTACGTCGAGAACTTGAAGCCCTTCGTGTAGTCGAACTTCTCGACGGCACGGATCAGGCCGAGGTTGCCCTCCTGGATGAGGTCGAG
>DATMUX010000007.1:0-3672 GCA_035563695.1 Acidimicrobiia bacterium | reverse complement strand
CACCGGTCCGAGATAGTCGTCGTCGGTCCACAGCAGCGCCTTCTCGCACGCGACCTCGAGCCGCCGGCTCGACTCGCGCGTCAGCACCTGGTGCCAGATGCTCGTCAGCTGAGCGATCGATCCGTCGGCATACGTGAACATCACCGCGGCGGTGTCCTCGATGCCCGCGTAACCGAAGCGGCATGCCGTGCGCGCCGACACGGACACCGGATCCCCGAGCACCCATCGCAGCACGTCGACGTCGTGAATCGAGTGCTCGATCAACGTGCCGCCGCCCGCGCGCGCCGCGTCGCGGCGCCACGTCGACCCGTACATGCCCTGGATCGGGAAGTACTGGTCGTCGCGCATGACGGCGGCGAGGACGCGCCCGTACTCCCCCGACGCGACGGCGGCCGCGATCGTGCGGAACACCGGCGCCGACCGCAGCACCAGGCCGACCTGGTGCGGCACTCGTTCGAGCGCGGCCGCGACCCGGGTCGCCGACTCGAGATCCGGTGCCAGCGGCTTCTCGCAGAAGACGGGAAGTCCCAGCTCCGCAGCGGCTTCCACGGCCGCGAGGTGCGCCGACGTCCAGGTGCACACCCAGACGGCGTCGACGCCCTCGACGAGTGCGGCGAGCGAGCCCGCCGCCTCCCCACCGTGATGGCGCGCCGTACGGGCCGCGCGTTCGGGATCGTCGTCGTAGGTCGCGGTGAGACGGGCGTCGATCAGCCCCGCGCCGGCGAGCCGCTGCAGCGCCACGGCGTGCACCGTTCCGATGTGGCCGCATCCGACCAACCCGATCCTGATCATTCGTTCCCCTGTTCCTTGACGGCGCGATCGACGAGCGTCGCCGGCCCGACCGCACGCGCACCGAAACGCTCGCGCACTTCGTCCACCGCGCGCTCGACCGCCGACCGGCGCTCGACGCGCAGCCGCTGCGTCACCTCTCCGTCGCCTTCGAGGCCGAGCACCGATTGCCGCGCGCGGGTTGCATCGAGATGCGAGAGGGCGACACCGAGCAGGCGCACGCCGCGCCGCACGTCGAACTCGTCGAGCAGCTCGTGCGCGACGGCGAGGACAGTCGTGCTGACGTCGGTCGCCTCGGCCAGCGTGCGCGCGCGGGTGCGCGTCTCGAAGTTGCCGAAGCGAATCTTCAGCGTGACGGTGCTCGCGACGAGCCCGGCACCGCGCAGGCGCGCAGAAACTCGATCAGTCAGCCGCACGAGCTCGCGTCGACAGTCGGCCCGGTCGTGCAGATCGACCGAGAACGTCTGCTCCGCGCCGATCGACTTCGCGTCGCGTTCCGGAGTCACGGATCGGGCGTCGTCGTTGCGCGCCAGCGCGTGCAAGTGGCGGCCGAGACCGGCACCGAGCGTGCCGGCGAGCACGGCCTCGTCGATCATGGCGATGTCGCCGATCGTGCGCAGACCCATGCGTTCGAGCTTCGTGAGCGTTGCCGGACCGACACCCCACAGTCTCGACACCGGAAGCGGCGCGAGGAAAGCCTGTTCGGTGCCCGGCTCGATGACCAGCATGCCATCGGGCTTGGCGAGCTCGCTCGCCAGCTTGGCGAGGAACTTCGTCGTCGCGACTCCGATCGAGGCGGCCAGCCCGATCTCGGAACGCAGGCGGGCACGGATCCGCTCCGCGACGACGGGCGGCTCACCGAGGAGCCGCCGGGCGCCGGTCACGTCGAGGAAGGCCTCGTCGATCGAAAGCTGCTCGACCAACGGTGTGGTGGAACGCAGGAGGTCCATCACCTCGTGGCTGACCTCGCTGTAGCGCGCCATGCGGGGCGACAGGAACACGGCCTTCGGACACGCGCGGCGGGCCCGCGCCATCGGCATCGCGGAATGCACTCCGTAGGTACGGGCCTCGTAGCTCGCGGTGCTCACCACGCCGCGATCGCCGAGCCCGCCGACGATCACCGGGACGCCGCGCAGCTCCGGATGGTCGAGCTGCTCGACTGCGGCGAAGAATGCGTCGAGATCGACGTGCAGGATCGTCGCCGCGTCGCGCACGTCACACGTTCGAGGCACGCACCACGCGCAAGTCGGCGTGCGACGTCCCGAACACCTCGTAGTGGAAGCCGACGCCGCTCGCCGGCTCCCAACGGTCGCGCAACCACGCACCCAACGGCTCGCGCACCCACTGGGCGCACGACGCCAGACGCTCCGCGCACTCCGCGAGCGGTACGAACGACGCTTCGACCACGATGCCGTCGGGATCCTCGACGCGCACGTCTCCCTCGAAGCTGACGGCCAGGTGCACCTCGCAGCGCATTCGCCAGCCCATGTCGGGCGCGAACGCGTGCACGACGTACAAAGGCCCGCTCCATTCGCGCACGAGCAGGCCCGTCTCCTCCTCGACCTCGCGGGTGAGGCCCGTGAGCAGATCGGCGTCATCGGAGTCGATCACGCCACCGGGCGTGCTCCAGTCCTCGACGCCACCGCGCCGCACGTTGCGCACGAGCAACACGCCCTCGGGACCTTCGAGCAGTCCTCCGGCCACGGTCCATTCGTGCACGGCCATCGGCCGACAGTCTCGCGCTTCGGTAGGCCGCGTTGGGCCGTCGTACGATCGGTGCGCGTGCCGGCCGAGCCTGAAATCGTCCATCCCAATCTGCCGCGCCGGGGAGCGCTCCTGGCCATGTTCGTCGCCATCTCGCTGACGGGCATCCTCGGCGGGGTCATCGGCTACGGGCTCGTGGCCTCCACCTGCCCCGACGCGCCCACCCGGGCGGAGCGGATGCTCGAGCAGGTCCCCGGCTTCCGGACCTCCACGCCGTCGTGCGCGCTCCCCGAGCTCGGCGCCGCGCTGCTCGGGACCGTCATCGCCGCGGTCGGGGCCGGCGTGATCGCGATCCTCGTGCTGCGCGCGCAGTCCGAGTGGCGGCGTCACGCACCTCGGCCGCGCGCGTGATCGTCGCCCGTCAGGCGAGCGAGATCCGGCGAAACGCCTCCGCGTACTGCACGCCGGCGGCCCGGCCCGCGGCGACCGCGCTCTCGCGCAGGAACTCCCGGAACCAGTCGCCGGTCTCGACGAGCTGGCTCGCGTGACAGAAGAGGGCTTCGATCTTGCGCTCGAGCGTGCCGCCGATGTCGACCCACGCATTGGGCTCGAGGGTGCCGGACAGCAACACGGTGTGCACCTGGTGCACGTCGAGCCCCTCGGATCTCAGCTCGGGAAAGTAGTGCGGGTTCGCCGCGGCCGGAGCGACCGCGTCGAGCGTCGCCCAGCCCGTCGCGCGGTGGTCGCGGTGGTTGACGTAGCCGTCGCCGAAGAAGACGGCGGTCGGATCGGGGCAGAGCACGACGTCGGGTCGTACGGTCCGCACCAGGCGTACGAGATCGACGCGCAGCGGCCGGTCGTCGGCGAGCTCGCCGTCGGGATGGTCGAGATGATGCACTTCGGCGACGCCCAGCACGCGCGCGGCCGCCGCAGTCTCGGCCACTCGCAGTCGCGCGACCGCGGCCAGGTCGGCATCCGGGTCGGTCGTGCCCTTGTCGCCGTTGGTCGTGAGCACGATGTGCACCTCCGAGCCACCGGCGGTCCAGCGCGCGAGCGTTCCCCCCGCGGAGATCTCGGGATCGTCCGGGTGCGCGTACACCGCGAGCACGCAGGCGGGAATCTCGGTCTCGACCACGTCAGGCGTCCGGCAAGTCGTCGAACGCCGCGATCGTGCGCGCG
>DATMUX010000006.1:0-2710 GCA_035563695.1 Acidimicrobiia bacterium | reverse complement strand
GAGGGCGGCGAAGATGCCGACCGCTACGTGCTCGACGAGATCGCGGAGGAGGTCGCGAAACGGCATCACCGCGCCTATGCGCCGCGTCCGGCGGAGTTGGCGCATCGCGACCTCGAGGTCGGCGGCGAGTACAAGTGGCGGCGCGAGGGCGAATACCACCTGTTCAACCCGGAGACCGTCTTCAAGCTCCAGCACGCGACCCGCTCCGGCCGCTACGAGGTCTTCAAGGAGTACACGCGACTCGTCGACGACCAGTCGAAGCGCCTGGCGACGCTGCGGGGCCTCTTCACTCTGAAGGAAGGCGTGCGCTCTCCGGTCCCGATCGACGAAGTCGAGCCGGCGTGCCAAATCATCAAGCGCTTCGCCACCGGAGCGATGTCGTATGGCTCCATCTCCCGGGAGGTGCACGAGACGCTCGCGATCGCGATGAACCGCCTCGGCGCGAAGTCGAACACCGGCGAGGGCGGCGAAGATGCCGACCGCTACGTGCTCGACGAGAACGGCGACCTCCGTCGCTCGGCGGTGAAACAGGTGGCATCCGGCCGGTTCGGCGTCACGTCGGAATACCTCGTGAATGCCGACGACCTGCAGATCAAGATGGCGCAGGGCGCGAAGCCGGGCGAGGGCGGCCAACTGCCGGGCCACAAGGTATACCCGTGGATCGCGAAGACGCGGTTCTCGACACCGGGCGTCGGCCTGATCAGCCCGCCGCCTCATCATGACATCTACTCGATCGAGGACATCAAGCAGCTCATCCACGACCTGAAGAACGCTAACCCTGCCGCGCGCATCCACGTGAAGCTCGTCGCACAGGTCGGCGTCGGCACCGTCGCCGCCGGTGTGTCGAAGGCGCACAGCGACGTGGTGCTGATCTCCGGGCACGATGGGGGCACCGGCGCGTCGCCACTCACCTCGATCAAACACGCCGGCGCGCCATGGGAGTTGGGGCTCGCCGAGACGCAGCAGACGCTGATGCGCAACGGCCTCCGCGACCGGATCGTCGTCCAGGTCGACGGCCAGATGAAGACGGGGCGCGACGTGGTGATCGCCGCGCTGCTCGGGGCCGAGGAGTTCGGCTTCGGCACGGCGCCGCTCGTCGTCAGCGGCTGCATCATGATGCGCGTCTGCCACCTCGATACGTGTCCCGTCGGCATCGCGACGCAGAACCCGGAGCTGCGGAAGCGCTTCGCCGGCAAGCCGGAGTTCGTCATCAACTTCTTCGAGTTCCTCGCAGAGGAGGTGCGCGAGTATCTCGCCCAACTCGGCTTCCGCTCCATCGCGGAGGCCATCGGCCACAGCGAAGTGCTCGACGTCCGCGCGGCGGTCGATCACTGGAAGGCCGACGGGCTCGACCTGGCGCCGCTACTCGCGCCCGCCGAAAACCCGTACGAGAGCACGCGGTATCAGAGCCGCCCGCAGGAGCACCGCCTGGAGTGCGCGCTCGACCGCAAGCTGATCCAGATGGCGGCGCCGGCACTCGAGGATGGAGAGATCGTCGAGATCGCGTTGCCGGTGCGCAACACGAACCGCTCGGTCGGCACCATGCTCGGCTCGGAGGTCTCGAAGAAGTGGGGCGGAGCCGGACTACCCGATAACACCATCAGCATTCACCTGCGCGGCTCGGCCGGCCAGAGCTTCGGCGCGTTCGTGCCGCGCGGCATTACGCTGCGTCTCGAGGGCGATGCCAACGACTACACCGCGAAGGGCCTCTCGGGCGGCATCGTAATCGTCCACCCGGACCGAGACGCCCTCTTCGCGGCCGAGGAGAACATCATCGCCGGCAACGTCGTGCTGTACGGCGCGACGGACGGCGAGGCGTACTTCCGCGGCGTCGTCGGCGAGCGCTTCTGCGTCCGCAACTCCGGCGCCACGGCAGTCGTCGAAGGAATCGGCGATCACGGCTGCGAGTACATGACTGGTGGGCGTGCCGTGATCCTCGGCCCGACGGGGCGGAACTTCGCCGCCGGCATGTCGGGCGGCGTCGCATACGTTTACGATCCCGACGGCCGCTTCCCGTCGCTTGTCAACTACCAGATGGTCGAGCTCGAGCCGCTCGCGCTCGAGGACCGCGAGTGGCTGCGCGCGACGGTCGAGCGCCATCGCGAGCTGACCGGCTCCGACGTCGCCGACCGACTGCTGACCCAGTGGGAGAGCGAGGTCGAGTCGTTCCGCAAAGTCATGCCGCTCGACTACAAGCGCGTGCTGTCGGTGATGCACGAGGCATCCGCCGAGGGCCTGGCCGAGGACGAGACGCTGAAGCGCGTGATGGTGGCCGCGCATGGGTGAGACGACAGGCTTCCTGAAGTGGGGACGCGTCACGCCGAAGCGCCGCCCCGTCGACGTGCGTGTGCACGACTGGCACGAGGTCTATGAGCCGTTTGAGCGCCAGAAACTCAAGCTTCAGGCCGGCCGCTGCATGGACTGCGGCATCCCGTTCTGCAACGTCGGCTGCCCGCTCGGCAACCTGATCCCCGACTGGAACGACCTCGTCTACCACGACCGCTTCCGCGACGCGATCGCGCAGTTGCACGCGACCAACAACTTCCCCGAGTTCACCGGGCGCCTGTGCCCGGCGCCGTGCGAGGCGGCCTGTGTGCTCGAGATCCGCGAGGGCGACGCGGTCACGATCAAACAGATCGAGCACGCGATCGCCGAGCGGGCGTGGTCGGAGGGGTGGGTCGCGCCGCAGCCGCCGCGACGCGAGAGCGGT
>DATMUX010000005.1:0-5511 GCA_035563695.1 Acidimicrobiia bacterium | reverse complement strand
ACCGGGCGCGCCCGTCGACCGGCGGCTGCGGGCCACGTTCGTGCCCGGACCCGAGACACGCGTCGTCGAGGCCGTCGTGCACCTGGGTTCCGGCACGATCGAGTCGTGGAACGAGATCGACGGCGTGCGCCCCGCCCTGTTGATGTACGAGGCGGCCGGCGCGGTCACCACCACGAAACAGCATCCCGAATATCTCGCGGCGCTCGCGCGGCGCGGTATCACCGAGGACCAGCTCGATCTCGTGCAGATCGATCCGTGGCCCGCCGGTGAGTTCGGCTACGCGTGCGAAGACGGACGGCGCATCTCGCGTTGCATCTCGTTCCTGCGCGAGCACGAGGCCGACAACGGCTATGCCCGACCGATCGAGGGTCTCATTGTGCACTTCGACAACGGGCGCAACGAGGTGATCGAGGTCATCGATCACGGCGTCGTTCCGCTGCCGCCGCACCGCGCCAGCTACCTCGTCGAGGATCAGCCGCGCCTGCGCACCGACCTGAAGCCGATCGCGATCACGCAACCCGAGGGGCCGAGCTTCACCGTCGACGGCAATCTCGTGTGCTGGCAGAAGTGGCAGCTCCGCGTGGCGTTCGACCCGTTCGAAGGCCTCGTGCTCCACCAGATCGCCTACCGCGACGACGACGGGCGGCTGCGCCCGATCGTGCACCGGGCGTCGATCTCGGAGATGGTCGTTCCGTACGGCGACCCCGGCCCGCTGCACGGCTGGAAGAACGCGTTCGACGCGGGGGAGTGGGGCCTCGGCCGCATGACCCAGTCGCTCACGCTGGGCTGCGACTGCCTCGGCGAGATCTACTACTTCGACGCGACGCTCGCGACCGAGAAGGGCAAGCCGTGGGTGATCGAGAACGCGATCTGCATGCACGAAGAGGACTACGGGATCCTCTGGAAGCACGTCGACCTGACGAGCGGGCGCGGCGAGGTGCGGCGCAGCCGTCGCCTGGTCGTCAGCTTCATTTCGACCGTTGGTAACTACGAGTACGGCTTCTTCTGGTACTTCTACCTCGATGGCAACATCCAGCTGGAGGTCAAGCTGACCGGCATCGTCTCTCCGATGGCGATCGCGCCGGGATCGCCGCTTCCCTTGTTCGCGAACGTGATCGGTGAGGGCGTCGCGGCACCCCATCACCAGCACATCTTCAACGCCCGGCTCGACTTCGACGTCGACGGTCAGGCGAACGAGATCTACGAGATCGACGCGGAACGGTTGTCGCCCGGTCCCGACAACCCGTGGAGCAACGCGTTCCGGGCCAAGGCGACGCACCTCACGACCGAGCACGCCGCGCAGCGCGAAGTCGACCCGGCGCGATCGCGCACGTGGCGCATCGTGAACCCGCAGGCCCGCAACGGCCTCGACCAGCCCACCGCGTACAAGCTCGTACCCACGATGTCGACGCCGACGATGCTCGCACATCCCGACTCTCCGGTCGGCCGGCGCGCCGGCTTCGCGCACCACAACCTGTGGGTCACGCCGTACGCGCCGGACGAGCGGCGGGCCGCGGGCAATTACCCGAACCAGCACTCCGGCGGCGACGGGTTGCCGCGCTGGACGGCCGCGAACCGGTCGATCGCCAACACCGATCTCGTGGTTTGGTACAGCTTCGGGGTGACGCACTTCGTCCGCCCCGAGGACTGGCCGGTCATGCCGGTCGAGTACTGCGGCTTCCTGCTCTCGCCCTTCGGGTTCTTCGACCGCAATCCCGCGCTCGACGTCCCGCCGTCGGACGCATCCCACTGCCACGAGTCACACGGGTGAGGCACTCGTGCCCGAACTGGTGTGACTCGCCGAGCGGCTGAGCCGGTGTGACGTGACGCGTGTCTTGGTGACGAACGACGACGGCATCGAGTCGTCCGGTCTGCACGTGCTCGCGGCCGCGCTCCACGCGGCGGGGCACGACGTGCTCGTGGTCGCGCCCGACACCGACCGCAGCGGCATCGGCGCCGCGATCGGGCTCGTGCACGCCGATCAGCACCTCGACGCGAAGCGGGTCGAGATGCCCGGCTGCGACGGCATTCCGGCGTATGCCATCGACGGCCCGCCCGGCATGTGCGTCTGCGCCGCCCGGCTCGGGGCGTTCGGCGAGCCGCCCGTGTTCGTCGTTTCGGGCATCAATCCGGGCTGCAACACGGGACGCGCGATCCTGCACTCGGGCACGGTCGGCGCGGCGCTCACGGCTCAGAGCTTCGGCGCGTCGGCCCTCGCGGTGAGCGTCGACGTGAGCGACCCGTGGCGATTCGACACCGCGGCGCGCCTCGTGCTCGACGTGCTCCCCATGCTGGTCGACGCACCGCCGCGCAGTGTGCTGAACCTCAACATCCCGGCACTCGACTACGACGCCGTGCGCGGGTTGCGCTGGGCGCGCCTCGCCGCGTTCGGGTCCGTACGCGCGGCCGTGGCCGAGGCGGGCGAGGGCCGCCTGCAATTCGAGCTGCGGGCGACGGGTGTGACGCCGCCACCCGACTCCGACCAAGGAGTCGTCGACGCCGGGTATGCGTCGCTCACGACCATCGTCGGCGTCGCCGAAGCGTGGCCGGCGGAGGGCGCCGTCCCGACCGAGGTTGCGCGCCGGGTCGTGCCCGGGGCCGACGTCGAGCCGGTACACATCGTGCCCGACGCGTCGGCTCCGCGATCCCTGCACCGCCCGTTGCACGGCGGCGCCGTACCCGTCGACGGATGACCGCGCCGATGGCCATCCCGCCCGACGACAAGGACTGGACGTGGGTGCTCTCGCGCCCGTGCGCCGAATGCGGCTTCGACGCGGTCTCCTTCCCGCGCGAGCGCGTCGGCGCGATGGTGCGTGACACGGCGGCCGCGTGGCACACGCTGCTCGCCGGCGACGCGACCGGCGACGCGACCGGCGACGCGACCCGCCCGGACCGGCTCACGCAGCGGCCGTCGGCCACGGTGTGGTCGCCGCTCGAGTACGCGTGTCACGTGCGCGACGTGTACCGCATCTACGACGAGCGCCTCGAGCTCATGCTCACGCGCGACGACCCGCTCTACCAGAACTGGGACCAGGACGCGTCGGCCGTGACGGATCGCTACAACGAGCAGTCACCGGCGACGGTAGAGCGCGAGCTCGCGGAGGCGGCGGCGAGGCTCGCCGACCGGTTCGACACCGTGTCCGGCGATCAGTGGTCGCGCCCCGGCCGCCGCAGCGACGGGAAGCGGTTCACGATCGAGACGTTCGCCCGCTACATGATCCACGATCCGATCCATCACCTCCACGACGTCGGGTACCCGACCTGACGAGCGGGGCTCCGGTGCGGCAGGCTCGAGCCATGGTGACATGGACACGAGACGAGCTGCAGCGGGCCCACGACCATTACGTGGCGGTGGCGCAGGAGGCGGGCGGCAGCGGCGACTGGCGCGCGTGGGCCGATCTCTTCACCGACGACGCGACCTACATCGAACACCACTACGGCACGATGCACGGACGCGAAGCGATCTACGAGTGGATCTCGAAGACGATGGCCGAATGGCCGAACTCCGAGATGAAGGAGTTCCCGCACGATTGGTGCGTCTGCGACGAAGAGCGGGGCCGATGGATCTGCCAGATCGAGAACCGCTTTCGCGACCCGGGCGACGGACAGGTCTACGAGGCGTACAACCTCACGGTGTTGCAGTACGCGGGGAACATGCAGTTCTCCTCGGAGGAGGACGCGTACAACCCGGCGAACTTCGCGCCGGTCGTGAAGGCGTGGATCGCCGCGAGCCGCGCGCACGAACAGTCCTGACGCCCGGTCGCCCCGCGCGATCGCGCGGCGTCACGTCGACACGACGAGGTTGAAGCGCTTGCCGTTCGCGAGGTTGCACACGGCCGTGAACGTTCCCGCGCTCCGGTATTGGATCTCGAACGTCTGCCCCGGCTCGACGTAGTACGGGCCCACCCATTGGTTGGCGGTGTCGTGGTTCACGATGCGCAGGCGGTCGCCGACCCGGATGTGGAGATTGGCGGGCATGATGCTGACGCGCTCGCCCGCCGCGATGCGACGCGCAGTCCCGGGCGGGATGACGAACTCGTACACGCGGCCGCCGTGGGTCGACGGGAAGGCGCCGCCGCACGCCGTCGCCGCGACGAGCACCGCGGCGCAGGCAAGCACGATCAGTCCTGCGCGCTTCACGCCGTGTTCCCGGCGAGCAACACCTTCAGATCGGAGGTCATGGCCGCGGGCGTGAACCCGAACGGCCACTCGTCGACCACGACGCCGCGATCGTCGACGACGAAGGTCATCGCGGTGTGCGACACCGAGTAGTTGTTCGCGCCGGGCGAGTGCGGCTGCACCTGGGCCATCACGTCGTAGGCGTGCTCCGCACTCGTCAGGAGCGCCTGGTCGTCGGTCCGCAACGCATGACTCGACGTGAAGAAGTGGTTCAGGAACGCCATGAGTACCGAGCCCGAGTCGCGTTCGGGGTCGACGCTCACCATCGCAACGTCGACCCGGGCGCGCTGCGCCGCGCCGAGCTTGTGCAGCGCCACGCCGATATCGCTCATCGTCGTCGGGCAGATGTCCGGACAGCTGGTGTAGCCGAAGTAGACGAGCAGCAGGTGCCCGGGCGCGGGCCGGGTCGTGAACGGCTTGTTGCCGGCGGCCGCATCGGGGAGCGTCACCGTGCCGACGTCGAGCGGCGGCGTGCGGGCCACGCCCTTCAGCCCGACCGGCGAGGTGCGGCCACACCCTGGCACCAGCGCCAGCGCGACGAGCACGCCGGCCCAGGCCGCCGGCGCGGCACGGCTCCGTCTCATGGGCTCATTGTGCGGAGGCGCCCGGGGGGGATCGCCGGCCGATGGTCCTCGATCGGCGAGGCGCAAGGCTCTCCGGATCTCCGGCCCGGGAAGGGGCCGGCCGACGCCCCTGGTACCATGCAAGGTCCCGCGCCGAGACGAAATCCACCCTCGTGCGCCCCCAATCTCGTGATGACAGTTCGGGATAAAAGCTCGTGTTGACTGATCGTGATGACGATCCTGATGGTCGCTCATCACGGCACGTGGTTCGACAGCGCATGGAGTGGCATGTCCTTCAAAGTCGGTGACCGGGTCGTCTATCCCCACCACGGGGCGGCGGTGATCGAACGCAAGGAGATGCGCGAAGCGTTCGGCGAGAAGCGCGAGTACCTCGTGCTGCGCGTCGCCAACGGCGACCTCACGCTGGCCGTCCCGTCGGACAAGGCCGAGGACGTCGGCATGCGCCCGCCGATCTCGGTCGAGGACATCGACGACCTGTTCCAGCTGCTCTCGAAGAAGGACGTGCGGGAGCCCACGAACTGGAGCCGGCGCTTCAAGAACCACCAGGAGAAGCTGAAGAGCGGCGACGTGTACCAGGTCGCCGAAGTGGTGCGGAACCTGGCGTTGCGCGAGGTCACCAAGGGCCTGTCGGCGGGCGAGAAGGCGATGTTGGTGCGCGCCCGCGGCATCCTCGTGTCGGAGTTGAGCTTCGCGTTGAACGTCTCGGAAGACGAGGCGTTGGCGAAGCTCGAGCAGCAGCTCAGCTGAC
>DATMUX010000004.1:0-2702 GCA_035563695.1 Acidimicrobiia bacterium | reverse complement strand
CGAGTGGACCGTCGGGTTCGCCGCCGTCGTGAAAGCTCTGCACATAACGGCCGCCGTCGCGTTGCACCTCGAGGTCGAGCCGGCGCGACAGCGCGTTCACCACCGACACACCGACGCCGTGCAGCCCGCCCGAGATCTTGTAGCCCTCGCCGCCGAACTTGCCGCCCGCGTGCAGCATCGTGAGCACGATCTCGGCCGCGGACTTGTCGGGATACTCAGGGTGCGGATCGACGGGAATGCCGCGGCCGTTGTCGACCACCCGGCACCCGCCATCGGCGAGCAACGTCACGTCGATGCGCGTCGCGTAGCCGGCCAGCGCCTCGTCGACGGAGTTGTCGACGACCTCGTACACGAGGTGATGCAGGCCCGACGGGCCGGTCGAGCCGATATACATACCGGGGCGTTCGCGCACCGGTTGCAGGCCTTTGAGAATCGAGATGTCCTTGGCGCCGTACGCCACGTACGCGACCCTTTCCGACTGGCCCTCGCGCGCATGCTGCAACACCCCGTCCGAGCACGCGAAAGACCTGATCAGAGGGGGTGTTTTGGGTACTCCCAGTGTACCAGAACGGTCGCCCGGCGAAGGTCTTCTAGCCCCGCGCGACGACCACGCGAACCGAGCTCACGACGCCCGGTCCGCACGCCCGCGCGGCCCGCTCCACGAGGTCGTTTTCGAGATACCGGAGCTGGGTCGCCCACGCCGGTCCGTCGACCTCGACCACGCACTCGCCGTCGCGCACGGACCGCACCCGCGAGTGCCGCGCGAGCGCCCCACCGACGACATCGGGCCACACGTCGGCGAGCGCACGCAACGTCGCGGGTGACGGCACGCCGAGCTCACGGCCGAGCGCCGCGAGCGCGTCGCCCAACACCACCGGCTCGCCACGCGGACGGATCACAGCGCCTCCACGCGGCCCGCGCGCACGACGAGCGAGCGCTGCGCGACGACGTCGACAGGAAGCGTCCCCGCGGTCGTCAGCAGTGTCTGGCCGAGGGGTAGGTGCCGTACGAGCGCGATCGATCGCGCGTCGTCGAGCTCACTGAAGACGTCGTCGAGGAGCAGCACCGGGGCGGTACCGGTGAGCTCGCGGACGACTTCGTGACCGGCGAGCCGCAACGCGAGCGCGAGGGTGCGCTGCTCGCCCTGCGATGCCTGCGCACGCGCGTCGAGTCCTCCTATGGTCAGGCGCCACTCGTCACGGTGCGGCCCGACGAGCGTGATTCCTCGTTCGAGTTCCGCCCGTCGCCGCGCGCCGAGCGCCTCGTGCAGGCGCGACTCGACGGCCTCGACGTGCGAGGCGTCGAGCGGTTCCGGTGACCATTCCGCTTCGTACGTCCCGGTGACCGGCCGAGTGTCGCCGGCGAGCCGCTCGTACGCGGCCGCGATGCTCGGCGTCAGGCGGTCGAGCAGCTGCAGCCGGCCGCGCACCAGCTCGGTGCCCGCGTGGACCAGCTGGTCGTCGAAGACGGCCAGCGTCGAACGCGCGTCGTCGTCGTGGATCCGGCCGCGCAAGAGCGCGTTGCGTTGCTTGAGCACCCGCTCGTAATCGGCGCGCGCGGCGTCGTAGCGGACGGCGAGCATCCCGAGCAGCTCGTCGAGGAACTCCCGTCGTTTTGCCGGACCGTCCTTCACCAACGCGAGGTCGTCGGGCGAGAAAACCGTCACCCGCAACATGCCGTGCAGATCGCGCGCGCGCAGAACGGGTTGGCGGTTGCACAGGACGCGATTGCGTCCCGCGGCGCGTATCTCGGCCTCGAACAGTTGTTCGCGATCGCCGGTGTGAATGCGTGCGCGCAGGATCGCACTGCTCGCACCCGACCGTACGAGCATCGCGTCGCCGACGCCCCGGAACGACCGCGACCGCGCGATCCAACCGATCGCTTCCAGGAGGCTCGTCTTGCCTTGCCCATTGGCTCCGTGCAACACGGTGAGTCCGGGCGCGAGATCGAGCTCGACGTCGCGCAGGCACCGGAAATCGGTGAGCCACAACTGCCCGACGCTCGTTGTGGATCGGGCGTCGGCGGTCGTCGTCATCTCGCTCAGGACGTGCGGACGGGCATCAACAGGTATAGGAACGAGCTGCCGTTCTCGGCCGCGCGCAAGGTCGCGGGTCGCAGTGGATCGGTGGTTTCGAGCGCCACCTCCGCGGCGTCGATGGCGTCGACACCGTCGCGCAGGAAGACCGGGTTGAACGCAACCGTGAGCTCATTGCCCTCGAACTTGGCGTCGAGCGACTCCTGAGCGCTGCCGACGTCCTGCGTCGACATCGTGAGCTCCAGACCGTCGGCGTTCATCGAGAGCCGTACTGCCGCGTTATCACGGTTCTGACCGACGATCTGCACGCGATCGAGCGCATCCATCAACGCGTCGCGGGCAACCGTCAAGCGGTTCGGGTAACCGCTCGGAATGAGCTGCTCGTAGTTCGGGAAGTCGCCCTCGATCAGCCGGGCCGTCACTTCCGCGCGCGACGTGCGGAACACGACGTCGCGGTCGCGCAGCACGACCTCGATCTCACCGTCGCCGGCGAGGCGTTGCACCTCCGCCAGGCCCTTCGCGGCAACGAGCACCCGCTGGCCCTCGGCGAGCATGCTCACTCCTTCGAGGTCACGCACGGCGAGGCGGTACGAGTCGGTGGCGACGAGCCGCAGGCCGTTTCCTCGAGCCGTGAGGAGCACACCGGTGAGGATCGGGCGCAGATCGT
>DATMUX010000003.1:0-2076 GCA_035563695.1 Acidimicrobiia bacterium | reverse complement strand
CTCGTCGACGTCTCGCCTCTGCGGGCCTCGTCGAGCGCAGCACGCAGCGTATGGCCGCGGTGCTCGGCCATCGACACCACGGTCGCGGCCTCGCGGATCGCGAGGTCGGCCGGGGTGTCGCCGAACCCAGTGCCGACCGTCGACAGATCCTCGAACGACGACGCGCCGAAGCGCGCGAGGAACGCTTCGAAGCGCTCGCGCCGCAGGTGTACCTCGCGCCGTGAGCGCCGCCGCCGTTCACGCGCGTCGAGGTGCACGGCGTAGCGTAACTCGTCGCGCAGGCGGGAGGCCTCGGCCAGATCGACGGGATCGACGCGCGCCGCGGCGGCGTGCGCGGCCGCCAAGCGATGTTGCGCCTCACGGCGCACGTCGAGCCAGCGCGCGAGGTCGTCGGCGATGCGCGGCGCGTGCGCGTGCGCGCGGCGGCGCATCGCCCGCTCGGCGCTCATGGGCTCGAGACCCGCGGCGACGAGCTTCAGTGTGTCGACCCGGAACGGGTCGGGAGCCGGCAGCGCACGCAGCGCGCGCGGCAGGTCGTAGGTGCGCGCCGGTACTTCGTCCAGCGCGAGCAGCGTGTCGGGCGCCGCGTGCGCGCCCACGAGGGACGTGACCCAATCGGCGAGCGCCGGCCGGGCGCTCGCCAAGACCGTGAGGCGCGGGTGGAAGCGGACCTCGCCGCCACGTGCCGGGTCGGGCCCGCCCGCGGCAATCAGGCGCAGGACGCGGGGAGCAGCGATGCGTCCCCTGCCGGCGGCCTCGACCATCCGCGACATCCCCCACCCCGTGTGATCAGTCCCTCAACGTGCCTGATCCGCCCCGCGCGCGCTCAGCGAGGACGAGAGCGTATCGCGCGAACAGTGGTCGCCGCTTCTCCGCCCGGGAGATCGAGGGTGACCGATACGGCCGGGCCGGAGAGGCCCCGCGGGCCGCCGGGGTCCAGGAGTCCCACGGCGCGTGGCGAGTCACCCCGGCGAGCGGCGTCGTCGGCCGCGCGCCCGTCGGCGACAACCTCGTCGAGCAAGCGGCGGCCGGCGGGTTCGACCGCCGCGGGATCGTCGGAGACGAGGACCATGCCCCCCGACGCGCCGACGGTGCGGGCCCAGGCGTCTGCCGCGCTCGGTGCGAGCCGGGTCGCCGTCGTGCGCAGCATGACGCAGTCGGGGTCGTTCGACCAGAGCCGCCGGTGCATGAAGCTCCGCGCACAGGTGCCGAGGAACGCGTGACGGGTCGCGGGTGTGGTCAGCTCGTACGCGGGTTGCTGCTCGGCGGCGTCGGGCGGCGGGTCCCACCACGGCGCCACGTCGGGCCCGATCCGCATCCCGTCGACCACGCCTACGACCGCGCCGAGCGGCGCACCGCAGCCGAGGATGAATACGTCGTCGCCCGCACCCCGCCGGATCGCCTCGTACCCGGCGCGCACGCGTTCGGCCGGCGTGCGGGTCGGGTCGGCGTACCGGCCGGGCATCGCCGCCGAGTACGTGAAGTCGAGCTTCAGGTAACGAAACCCGGCCGACACCATGGCGGAGGCAGTGGCCTGCAGGTGGTCGAGGACTTCCGGATTCGTCGTGTCGAGCTCGGCCATCACGCCGCCCCACGCGTCGCCGTAGCCGCCGATCGCGAAGCCTCCGTCGTTCGGCGCGCGGGCGAGCCATTCCGGATGCGCGTGGGTGAGCTCCGCGGTCGGCGCGGCGAGGAACGGTGCCAGCCAGATACCGGGAGTACGTCCGGCCGCCGCGATCGCCGCCGCGAGCGCGTCGATCTCCGACGGGAATTTCTCGTTCGTCTGCAGCCAGTCGCCGATCGCCCGCTGGTAACCGTCGTCGATCTGGAACACGTCGAAGGGCCAGGCGTCCGCACGGGCGCGGGCCAGGTTCTCGAACACGTCCTTCTCGGTGACTGCATCGAAGTAGTGGTACCAGGAGCACCATCCGACGATGAACGGCGCGTCCACGCGCGCGTGCTCCTCGAGGCCCGCACGCGCGGCCCAACGTTCGAGGAGGACGGAAGGATCGTCGTCGGTGTCGTCGACGACGATGTCGTGGAGCTCGCGCCGCGTGCCGGCATCGAGGCGCGCGC
>DATMUX010000002.1:0-6082 GCA_035563695.1 Acidimicrobiia bacterium | reverse complement strand
GCGGCCGCTGCTGCGCTGCGCGGCGGCGTGGTCTGTGCCGCTCGTGATCGGGCCGCCGTTGTTCAGCCGCGACGCCTACAGCTACGCCGCCCAGGGTCTCATGGTGCGCCAGCACCTCGACCCGTACACGACCGGACCGTCCGCACTCGGCGCGTCGCACTTCCTCGCGCCGGTGAGCGCGATCTGGATGCATACGGCGTCGCCGTACGGCCCGCTCTTCCTGCGCCTCTCGGCGCTGGCGGTGCGCGTGTCGGGCGACAGCGTGCTCGCGACCGTGCTGCTGCTGCGTGTGCTCGAGATCGCCGGCGTCGTGTTGATCGCGATCGCGCTGCCCAAGCTCGCCGCGGCCGTCGGCAAGGATCCGGCGCGCGCGCTGTGGCTCGGCGTGTGTAACCCCTTGGTGCTGTTCCACTTCATCGGCGGCGCGCACAACGACTCGCTGATGGTCGGACTGCTGGTCGCGGGCCTCGCCGCGGCCGCCACCCGCCGGCCGATGCTCGGCGTGCTGTTGTGCATGCTCGGGGCGACGATCAAGGCGCCCGCGGCGATCGTTGCCGTCTTCATCGTCGTCGACGCCGTGCGCCACGTACCCCGGGACCGCCGCGTGGTCACCTTCGCGCGCCTGGCCGGCGTCGGCGGCGGCGCGTTCCTCGCCGTCTCGTGGATCACCGGCATCGGCTGGGGCTGGATCGGCGCGCTGGGCGTGCCGGGAACGAATCGGTCGTTGCTCACGCCGACGACCTTCGTCGCGCACTGGGTCTCGAACGTCGTCGGCCACGACGCGCTCGTGCTGAGCGCCACGCGTTCCGCGGGCATGCTCCTCGCGGTCGCCGGCGTCGGTTACCTGATCTGGCGCGCGCCGCACATCGGCATGCCCCGCGCCTGCGGGATCGCGCTCGCGCTCATCGTCGCGCTCGGGCCCATCGTGCTGCCGTGGTATGCGCTCTGGGGGATGATCGTGCTCGCCGCCGCGGGCCGCCGCATCGAGCGGGGGTTCGCGATCTTCGCGTCGGTCGTGTTGCTGCTCGTCGTGCAGCCGTCGGGCTCGGCGATGCCCGACGTCGTGCTCATGTGCGTGGTCGTGGTGCTGAGCGCCGTCGCCCTCGCCATCGCATGGCGGCCGGTGCGACGCTGGATCCGTCACGACCTGGCGGCCGCGATCGACCGCTACCGGGGCGGCGAGATCGTCCGGCTCTCGACGGCAGTGCGTTCGGCGCTGCCCGACACGGTGCTGCCCCGGACGCTGAGCGTGCAGCGCGACGCCGCCTGACCCCGGTTCCGGGGGACCATCGACCCTTCCCCCGCCACGCCGCGGGCACGACGCTGGTGTCGTGCAGACGATTGCGGCGTTCGACGAGCTGGGCCTCGGTGACGTCGGCACGGTCGGCGGCAAGGGAGCCAACCTCGGCGAGCTCACGCGGGCCGGTTTGCCGGTGCCCCCGGGCTTCATCATCACTGCCGGTGCGTACCTCGATGCGATGACGGCCGGTGGCGTGCGGGACGACCTCGGCGCGATCGAGGCGCACGCCGACATCGACGATCCCGCGGCGCTGCAGCAGGCCGCGGAGCAGCTCCGCGACCTGGTGCGCAAGGCCGGCGTACCCGATCGCTTGCGCGACGAGATCGCGCGCGCCTACGAGCGGCTCGGCCGGCCCCGCGTCGCGGTCCGGTCTTCGGCAACCGCCGAGGACACCGCCGACACCTCGTTCGCGGGAATGAACGAGACGTTCACGAACGTCGAGGGTGAAGCCGAGCTCATCGTTCGCATCGTCGACTGCTGGGCATCGGTGTTCGGCGCGCGGGTGCTCGCGTACCGGCGCGCGCGCGGCACCGCCGGCGAACCCGCGATCGCGGTCGTCGTGCAGCAGATGGTCGACTCGGAACGCAGTGGTGTCATGTTCACCGCCGACCCGTCGACGGGCGAGCGCGATCGCATCGTGATCGAAGCGGCGTTCGGACTCGGCGAGGTCGTGGTCGGCGGCCAGGTCGAACCCGACACCTACGTCGTCGCGAAGGACGGCATGCGCGTCTCGAGCGTGCGCGTCGGCGTGCAGACGCACAAGGTCGTGCGGGGCCCCGATGGTGGCGACGAACGCGTGGCGCTCACGGCCGAGGAGGGCGGGCGCCGCGTGTGCGCCGACGGCGAGATCGTCGAGCTCGCGCACCTGGGCGAGCGCATCGAGCAGCACTACGGCCGCCCGCAGGACATCGAGTGGGCGATCTCGGGCGGCGCGACGTACATCGTGCAATCGCGCCCGATCACGACGCTGGGCACCGCCGAGCCCGCCCCGGCGGAGTTGCCCGGAGCAACCACGATCTTGTTGCGCGGCCTCGGCGCGTCACCCGGACGGCGTAGCGGACGGGCCCGCATCCTTGCCTCGCCCGCCGAGGCGCCGACGTTCACCGACGGCGACGTGCTCGTCGCCGTGATGACGAACCCCGACTGGGTCCCGCTGCTGCGCCGGGCGGCCGCGCTCGTGACCGACGGCGGCGGCATGACATGTCACGCCGCGATCGTGAGTCGCGAGCTCGGCGTACCGTGCGTGGTCGGCACCAAGCGCGCGACCCAGACGCTGCGCGACGGCGAGATGATCACCGTCGACGGCGCGAAGGGCGTGGTGCTCGAAGGCGCGCAGGCCGTCGAGACCGCGTCCGTCGCGTTGCCGTCAGCCGCGGCGGCGACGGTCGTGTCCGAGCCACTCGCCACCCGGCTCTACGTGAACCTCGCGATCGCCGACGAAGCCGAGCGGGTCGCGGCGCTGCCGGTCGACGGCGTCGGCCTGCTGCGCGCCGAGTTCATGATCACCGACGCCCTCGGCGGGGTGCACCCGCGCGCGCTGCTCGCCCGCGGCGAGCGCGAGCAGTTCCTCGACCGCATGTCGGCGTCGCTGCTCCGGGTGACCACAGCGTTCAGCCCCCGCCCGGTCGTGTACCGGACGATCGACTTCCGCACGAACGAGTTCCGGCTGCTCGAAGGCGGCGCCGACTACGAGCCGGTCGAGAGCAACCCGATGATCGGCTACCGCGGCTGCTACCGCTACGTCCGCGAGCCTGAGCTGTTCGCGCTGGAATGCGAGCTGCTGGCCCGGGTCCGCGAACAGACGCCGAACCTGCACGTCATGATCCCGTTCGTGCGCACGACGTGGGAGCTCGAAGCGTGCCTCGAGCTCGTCGACGCGAGCCCGCTCGGTCGCCAGCGCGGGTTGCACCGCTGGGTCATGGCCGAGGTGCCGTCGGTCGTGTACCGCATACCCGAGTACGCGGCGATGGGCATCGACGGCGTGTCGATCGGATCGAACGACCTCACGCAGCTGATGCTCGGCGTCGACCGCGACTCCGAGATCTGCGCCGAGCTGTTCGACGAATCCGACGCCGCGGTGCTCGACGCCATCGGCCGCATCATCGCTGCGGCTCGCGCCGCGGGCATGACCTCGTCGTTGTGCGGCCAGGCACCGTCGAACCGGCCCGACTTCGCCGAGCACCTGGTGCGCTTCGGCATCACGTCGATCTCGGTCAACCCCGATGCGGTGGAGCGCGCCCGCGCGGTCATCGGCTCGGCCGAGCGCCGCGTGCTGCTCGACGGCGCCCGCGCGCGCACATCTTCCTGACTCATAGCGTTCATGCGCCGTCTCCCCGCGCCGAGCGACGTGAGATGGCGCAGGAAACGGGCCGCGGCGATAGCGTGCGCGGGCAACTCGCGACCCGGAGGACCTGATGGCGGTACACCGCAAGACCACCTCGCCGGAGCGGGCGCGTGCGCGCGAGCTTCCCGACCTCGCTCCGGTGTTCGCGCGCGCCGGCGAATCCCGCGGTGCGCCCCGCGACGCGCTGCCGGAGCACGGCATGCGCGCCGACACCGCGTACCAGCTCGTGCACGACGAGCTCATGCTCGACGGCAACGCTCGCCTGAACCTCGCGACGTTCGTCACGACGTGGATGGAGCCCGAAGCGCGGCAACTGATGTCCGAGACGTTCGACAAGAACATGATCGACAAGGACGAGTACCCGCGCACGGCCGAGCTCGAACGGCGCTGTGTCGAGATGCTGAGCCGGTTGTGGCATTCTCCCGACGCCGAGGAGGCGACCGGAACGTCGACGACCGGCTCCAGCGAGGCCGCGATGCTCGCCGGGCTCGCGCTGAAGTGGCGGTGGCGCGACCGGATGCGCGCGCAGGGCAAGGCCGCCGATCGTCCCAATCTCGTCACCGGCATCAACGTGCAGGTCTGCTGGGAGAAGTTCGCCCGGTACTGGGATGTCGAGATGCGCCTCGTGCCCATGGAGGGCGACCGCTACCACCTCGACGCGGCCGAGGCGGTGAAGCTGTGCGACGAGAACACGATCGGCGTCGTCGCGGTGTTGGGCTCGACGTTCGACGGCAGCTACGAGCCCGTCGCCGAGATCTGCGCCGCGCTCGACGCGCTGCAGGCCGAACGCGGCCTCGACGTTCCCGTGCACGTCGACGGCGCGTCGGGCGGGTTCATCGCGCCGTTCCTGGATCCGGAGCTCGAATGGGACTTCCGGTTGCCGCGCGTGCAATCGATCAACGCCTCGGGCCACAAGTACGGTCTCGTGTACCCGGGAGTGGGCTGGGTCGTCTGGCGGACCCCCGAGTGCCTGCCCGACGACCTCGTGTTCAAGGTGAACTACCTCGGCGGCGAGATGCCGACGTTCGCGCTGAACTTCTCACGACCCGGCAACCAGGTGATCGCGCAGTACTACAACTTCATCCGGCTCGGGTTCGACGGCTACCGCCGGGTGCAGCAGGCGTCGCGCGACGTGGCGACGTACCTCGCGGCGAACATCTCCGAGCTCGGCGCGTTCGACCTCATTACCGACGGGTCCGAGCTGCCGGTGCTCGCGTTCACGACCGCGCAGGCCGTCGACCGGTTCACCGTGTTCGACGTGTCACGCTTCATGCGGGAGAAGGGATGGCTGATCCCCGCGTACACGTTCCCGGCGAACCGCGAGGATCTCGCGGCGCTCCGCATCGTGATACGGAACGGCGGCACGCACGATCTCGCCGACATCCTCGTCGAGGACCTGAAGAGCGTGGTCGGCTATCTGTCCCGCCTGGCGGCGCCGCTGCCCGACTCCGGCAACCCGAACTTCCACCACTGAGCCGGCGCTCACACGTCGACCGGGTCCAGCACGAACACGCGCAACTCGCGATCGGTGACGTGTTCGTAACGGCCCCACATCGGCATGACCCGGACGAGCTCCGGCCACAGCGCGGCACGTTCCTCGTGCGCACAGAGCCGGGCGCGGACGTCGAAGTTGCGGCCCGCAGTGTCGACACGCGCGAGCGGATCGACGAGCAGGTTCTCCGACCATTCGGGGTGGCGGTCGCGGCCCCAGTTCGAGCCGACGACGCGAGCCCGCCGCCGGGTACGGGCGCGGCGACGAGTGCGACCGACCGCGGGAGACCCGAGCTCCGACCCGTCGTCGTCAGGAGCACGCTCGTCGCGCCTGATCCCACGGTGAGACCCAGCCGGCCGTGCGACCGGGCCTGAATCCACCGGTCGGCCGGAGCGAAGATCCGTGGTCCGATGAACCCGCGGACGAGTGCGTTGCCCGTGAGCGCGAACGCGAACCGGCGGTACCAGGGGACGGAGAGCTCCCGAGGCATCCGCGCGGTCAATCGTCGACGGTCACCGCGTGGTACGCGTAGTTGAGGCCCTCCGAGTACTGGTTGTCGGCGTAGTGATCCATGTCGACCCAGAGCTCGATCGAGTAGTCGATGCCGCTCTCGACGGGCGCGCTCAGCTGGGTCTGCCGGGTCGCGGCCTCGTTGGCGCCGAGCGCGCTGCACTCGACGGAAGTGTCGTCGATGACAGCATCGCCGTGCTTCCAGACCACGCGCGCGTGGTATGGCTCGGTCGCCGCCGCGCCCACGTTGTGTTCCGACCAGATGTACGTGACGGCTTCTTGGACCTTGGGAAAGGTCGGGGTGAAGTAGGCCTCGCCGACCAGAACGATCTCGGGAGTGGTCATGGGACGGGAGCGTAACGAGTCCTTCGCGGTCACGAAACCCGCCGCACGTGTCGGTTGTCGCGCCCACGATTAAGGTGCGCGCCCATGAGCT
>DATMUX010000001.1:0-6199 GCA_035563695.1 Acidimicrobiia bacterium | reverse complement strand
CGGCGGGTTCGCCAAGGTGCTCGACAACGCGTACTACCTCGACGTCGGCTGGGCTCGTTTCGTGAGCGGCCCGCTCACGGCCTTCGCCCGCGTGCTGAGCGGCGACGTCGACAAGCGCGGGATCGACGGCGCGGTCAACGGCGTCGGCACGCTGGTACGCGGGGCCGGTTCGGGATTGCGCAAGGTGCAGACGGGCCTGGTCCGCAACTACGCGCTGGCGATCATGTTCGGAGCCGTGCTGCTGATGCTGTACGTGGCGACGAGGGTGAGCTTCTGATGCTCGCCTCGATCACGTCGGTCGCGTCGCACTCGTCGGCGCTCGGGTATCCCCTGTTGACGTTCTTGATCCTCGCCCCGGCGATCGGCGCGGTCGTCACGCTGCTCGTGCCCGGCCGCCGGCCGGAGCTCGCGCGTGCGGTCGGTTACGTCGCGAGCATGGCGACGTTCGCGATGGCGTTGTTCCTCCTCGTGCAGTTCGATTCCGGCGCGAGCGGGTTCCAGCTCGTCGAGAGTCATTCGTGGATCGGCGCGTTCGGCATCACGTGGACGCTCGGTGTCGACGGCATCAGCCTGTTCATGGTGGCGCTCACCGCGCTGCTGATCCCGATCGGGTTGCTCGCCTCGGCGAAGATCGACAAGCCGAAGGCGTTCACGTTCTGGATGCTGCTGCTCGAAGCCTCGGTGATCGGCGTGTTCCTGGCGCTCGACGCCATCGTGTTCTTCATCTTCTTCGAGTTCGTGCTCGTGCCGATGTACTTCCTCATAGCGGGGTGGGGCCACGGCAACCGGCGCTACGCGGCGATGAAGTTCTTCCTGTTCACGATGGCGGGCTCCGCGTTCTTGTTGCTCGGTCTGCTGTCGGTCGCGTTCCTGCACCAGCGCGACACGCACACGCTCACGTTCAGCATCCCTGCGCTTACGGATTGGGCGTCGGCGCACGTCCACGGTGCCACGGCCAAGTGGCTGTTCTGCGCGTTCGCGATCGGCTTCGCGGTCAAGGTCCCGCTCGTGCCGTTCCACACCTGGCTGCCCGATGCGCACACCGACGCCCCGACTGCGGGATCGGTCGTGCTGGCCGGCGTGCTTCTGAAGATGGGCACCTACGGCTTCTTGCGGTTCGCGGTGCCGTTCTTCCCGCAGGCGGCCGTCGACCTCGCGCCGATCCTGCTCGTCGTCGCGGTGATCGGCATCACCTATGGCGCGATCGTTGCCGCCATGCAGCCGAACCTGAAGCGCATCATCGCGTACTCGTCAGTGGCGCACCTCGGTTTCGTCGTGCTCGGCATCTTCGCGTTCACGCAACAGGGCATCTCGGGCGGCATGTTCACGATGATCTCGCACGGTCTCACGACCGGAGCCTTGTTCCTGCTCGTCGGCATGCTCTACGAGCGCCGCCACACCTACGAGATCGTCGACTACCGCGGGCTCTGGAAGGCGGTGCCGGTATTCGGCGGCCTGTTCGTCGCGACCACGTTCGCGTCGATAGGGCTCCCCGGGTTCTCCGGCTTCGTCGGCGAGTTCCTCTCGTTGCTCGGCGCGTTCCTCACGAGCCGGTGGTACGCGGTCGTGGCGACGACGGGCGTCATCCTCGCGGCGGTGTACCTGTTGTGGGCCGTGCAGCGTGCGTTCACCGGTGAGCCCGACGAGGCGAACAAGGCGACGCCCGAGATCGGCTTCCGCGAGCTCGTCACCGTCGTGCCGCTGCTCGGGTTGTCGTTGTTCCTCGGCTTCTACCCCAAGCCCGTGCTCGACCGGCTGCAGCCGTCGGTGAAGGCACTGGTCGCCCACGTCGAGCAGCACAGCGACTACCGGGAGCCCGCGGTGGCGAACCTCGGGCCGGTCGCCCAAGCGGCCAACGGAGCCGGCAAGTGATCCTGCTCACCGCCGCGCCTGCGCGCATCCCGTCGCCGTCGGTCGACTGGTTCTCGATCCTGCCCGCGATCGCGTTGTTCGCGGCGGCGATCATCATCGTGCTCGGCCGGTCGCTGATCCGGCACGACCCGCGTGTGACCCACGCCGGGTTGTTCACGGCGATCGCGGGCGTCGCAGCCTCGGCGATCTTCACGGGCATCCAGTGGTCGTTCGTGCACTCCGACGGGCCGTACCAGGCGATGGGTGGCACGGTCGCGGTCGACGGGTTCACGGTGTTCGTCCAGACCGTGATCCTCGGCGCCACGCTGCTCGCGTTGCTCATCTCGGCCGGGTACCTGCGGCGCGAGAGCCTGGAGGGCGCCGAGTACTACGCGCTGATGCTGTGCTCGGCGACGGGCATGATGCTCATGGCGTCGGCGAACGACTTCATCACGATCTTCTTGGCGCTCGAGATCCTGTCGATCTCGCTGTACGTCCTCGCCGCGTTCGACCGGCGGCGGCTGACGTCGCAGGAAGCGGGCCTCAAATACTTCTTGTTGGGGTCGTTCTCGTCCGCGGTGTTCCTCTACGGGATCGCGCTCGTCTACGGCGCGACGGGCACGACGAACCTGACGGGGATCGCCCGGTTTCTCTCGCAGACCGTGCTGTTGCACGACGGCGTGCTGCTCGTCGGCATCGCGCTCCTGCTCGTGGGGCTCGGCTTCAAGGTCGCGGCCGCGCCCTTTCACATGTGGACGCCCGACGTTTATCAAGGCGCGCCCACCCCCGTCACCGCCTTCATGGCCGCCGCGACGAAGGCGGCGGCGTTCGCCGCGATCCTTCGGATCTTCGTGGGCGCCTTCAGCTCGTTCAGCGTCGATTGGCGCCCGGAGATCTGGGGACTCGCCGTGCTCTCGCTGCTCGTCGGCAGCATCGCGGCCGTGGTGCAGACCGACGTGAAGCGCATGCTTGCCTACCAGTCGATCTCGCACGCGGGCTTCATACTCATCGGGGTGGAGGCCGCCTCGCTGCGGGGCACGGCCGCGGCGCTCTACTACGTGTGTGTGTACGCGGTGATGGCGACCGGCGCGTTCGCCGTGGTGATGGTCGTCGCGCGCCGCGGCGACGACCGCCACTCCTTGTCCGACTACCGCGGGCTCGCCGCCGCGCGACCCGTGCTCGCCGGGCTGCTCACGTTGTTCCTGCTCGCCCAGGCCGGCGTGCCGCTGACGGGTGGATTCATCGCCAAGCTCGGCGTGTTCAGCGCGGCCGTCGACGCCGGCCAGTACTGGCTCGCGCTGATCGGCATGCTCGCAGCCGTCATCGGCGCGTTCGTGTACCTGCGGATCGTGCTCGCCATGTTCGCACCCGAGGAGGGCGAGGTCGCCACCGCGGAGTCACCGATCCGCGTCGACGGGGGTACGGCGACCGCGCTCACGATCGCTGCGGCCGCGATCCTGTTCCTGGGCATCGTGCCCGGGATCGTGCTCGACTTCGCCCGCCACGCCACCCAGCTCCTGGCGCGTTAGCCGCTACTCCCTCCGCGACCTTGCGTGGCGTGACCACCTCCACGGTGGTTGTGTCACGCATGTTCGCGAGCGGGGTGGGGTTACGCGCCTCGGCGGAGGCGGAAGCGCCGGCGTTGCTCCCCGGAGTCGCGCAGCCGCGCCGGCTCGTGCGCGACCCGCTCCGCCGCGCGGCGCCTCGCCTCGAGCTCGTACGCGTCCAGCGCGGCGTGGGTCAGCCGGTACGCCTCGTCGATCAGCTCGTGGGCGCCCGAGAAGTCGAACAGGTCGCGGATGTCGCGCGGCCGCGGGAGCTCGATGATCTCGACGTCGGTTGCGGCCATCCGGCGCTCGAGCTCGTAGCGCTGATTGCGCGCGTGCATGAAGCTCGTCATTACGACGTCGAGCGGTGACCGCACGGCGCGCTCCCCGACGCCCGCCGACACGTTCAGCACGTAGATGCGGTCCACCGGTCCCGACAACGCGTGCCACAACGGCACGTTGTTCACGACCCCGCCGTCGACGAGCCGGCGCCCGCCGTGGACGACGATCGGGAACACGCCGGGCAGCGCGGCGCTCGCGAGCAGCGCGGGCTTGAGCGGGCCCCGAGCGATCACCACCTCTTCACCGGTGTCGAGATCGGTGGCGATCACGCGGAGTGGTACCTCGAGATCACTGAACGACCGCGCGGGAGTCGAGTGATGGATCACCGCAGCCAGACCTTCGTTGCCGAACAGGTGCGTCCCCCGGCGCACGACGTTCCACGCGCGGTGGATCCGGCCGCCGGGGAAGACGTGCTCGACGCGCAGCTGCTCCCACACGGCCGCGAGCTGCGCCACGCCCGTGAGGTTCGGCGCGTACGCCACGGCGGCGCCGTTCAGCGCACCCGCCGAAGTCCCGACGACCACGTCGGGCACGATGCCGCGTTCGAGCAGCGCCCGCAGCATGCCGACCTGGCTCACGCCCTGGTTGCCGCCCCCGGACAGGACGAATGCGGTGCGCGGCCGCGCGGGGTCGCGGGCGGCGTCGTCCGCCCGGCCACCCGTGGGGAAGGACAGCCGCGTGCCCACGTCGCTTCATCGGCCGGTTCCCGGTCCGCCTTGCGGAGTTCGCGACGGCCGCCCCGCATCGGGGGGTACCCGCCGGCAGGCCCCGCGACCCGCTGCGCACACGGTTCGTCCCGTGAAAAGTGCCCCCGCGTATACTCCGCGAGGATCCTCCTTCCGGCCGATTTTCAGCCCATCGGATGCGCGCGTGACCGAGTTCTACAGGCAGTATCTCGCCGTCGCGGTCTTCGTCTTCGCCGCGTTCCTCATGGTCGGAGCGATGCTCACGATCGCCCGCATCCTGCGCCCGAAGGTCCCGCAGCGGGAGAAGTACCTCACGTATGAGTCGGGCTCGGATCCGCTCCCGCTGTTCGGGCAGGCCAACGTCCGCTACTACGTCTACGCGCTGCTCTTCGTCATCTTCGACGTCGAGGCCGTCTTCATCTTCCCGTGGGCGATCAAGGCCGATGCACTCAGCTGGTTCGGTCTCGTCGAGATGACGGCGTTCGTGCTCATCCTGCTGCTCGGGCTGGCCTACGTGTGGCGCAAGGGGTTGCTCAAGTGGGCCTGATCAGTTCCGGCAAATCGCCCAAGCCGCTCACCTGGGTGCTCAACTACAGCCGCAAGTACTCGCTGTGGATGTTCCAGTGGGGCTTGGCCTGCTGCGCGATCGAGATGGGTGTCGCGCTCGCCGGTCCCCGCTACGACGTCATGCGCCTCGGAGTGATCCCGTTCCCGGCGAGCCCGCGGCAGGCCGACCTCATCGTGATCTCGGGCACCGTCACCGACAAGATGGCTCCGGCCATCAAACGGTTGTACGAGCAGATGCCCGATCCCAAGTACGTCATCTCGATGGGCTCGTGCGCGAACTGCGGCGGCCCGTATTGGGACTCGTACTCGGTCACGAAGGGCGTCGACCAGATCATCCCGGTCGACGTGTACGTGCCCGGCTGCCCTCCCCGACCGGAGGCGTTCATCCAGGGCATCGTGCTGTTGCAGGAACGGATCATGAACGAGGATCCGGCCGAGCGCTGGAAGGGCATGGAGCGGGAGCCGATCGTTGTCGGATGACACCGCGACCGCGCCCGCGCTGACCGAGGAAGCCTCGGAGATCCTCGCGCGCCTGCAGGAGGAGCTCGGCGACGCGATCGTCGAGCACGCGCGCGCCATCGGCGACGTTGTCGTCCGGGTGAAGCCCGATGCCTGGAGGCGCACGGCCGAGATCTGCAAGGAACGCATCGACTGCGATTACTTGTCGTTCGTGTCGGGTATCGACTGGATGCCCGCGCCGCTGCTTGCCGACGAGGGCTCGGGCGACACATCGGCGCCCGTGCAGCCGAAGGAACAGACCTTCGGCGTCGCGGGCAGCGCCGGTCGCTATCAGGTGTTCGCGGTCGTCGAGTCGACGCGCCGCCGGCGGTGGCGCGCGATCGTGAAGACCGACGTCGGCGACGACCTGCGCGTCGAGTCGTGGGTGCCGGTGTACCCGGGCGCCGACTGGCACGAGCGCGAGGCGTGGGAGATGTTCGGCTTCGTGTTCGACGGTCATCCGAGCCTGCGCCACCTCTACCTCCCGTCGGAGTTCGAGGGACACCCGCTGCGCAAGGACTTCCCGCTGCTCGCGCGCGAGGTGAAGCCGTGGCCCGGTCTCGTCGACGTCGAGCCCATGCCCGGCGGCGGCGAAGACATGCCCGGCGGCGGTGCTAGCGATGACGAGGAATCGGCGGGGACTGCCGAATGACCCTTCGTTCCGGACGCAGCGGAGCCATGGACATCGTGCGGACGCAGCGGAGCCAT